>JAJFLO010000365.1 GCA_021772675.1 Verrucomicrobiota bacterium
TCTGGGATGTTTCAAAAAGTCCTGTATAAAAAGTGTAAACTACTATTTTCTCCTTGGCATGAAGCATCCCCTTTTTTTTGAGTGAAATTGCATAGCAATTCAATGCTCCATCATAGTATCCCACATTTCCCCCATTCAAAAAACGAGAAGGATTACAGGACCAAATCAGGGGGGGGGCTAAACGATTACCACATCATATCTACATCCCTCCTCTAAGAGAACGGAAAGATGATGTGGTCCTATTACTCAAACATTTTGTGGAAGTTGCTTCTATTGAACTGGAGCGATCGACACCAACCATTCCAGATCAATTACAATCAGTATTGGATCAATACGACTTCCCCGGTAATATCCGTGAACTGGAATCTATGGTTTTTGATGCCGTTAATCGAACAACAACGAATGTATTGAATTTGCAGGTATTTGAAAATAAACTCGCGTCACCGAAAAAGGGATCAAAGCCTAATCTCAATTTATCTGAGGAGAAAACCTTCAAAATGGAATGTCCAATACGTGGAAATTTCCCGACCATGACAGAAATCAATGATCGATTAATCACCATGGCCCTGGATTATGCAGATGGCAATCAGACGGTAGCAGCACAGCTATTGGGGATTAGTCGACAGGCGTTGAATTATAAAGTTAAGAAGATTAAGGGAAAGTGACCAGTTATCAGTGGATAAAGTTAGTTTTACCCACGGATTGCACGAATTATTTGTCTTAAACTATTTATTATTTGTGTCGATCTATGAAGATTCGTGAGCAAATTCGATTCAGGCCAGGGGAATTTCCCATTTCAGATTGGAAAATCGCGCAAAATCACCATCTGTCGAAGAAACCATTAATCCATGTTCTACTGCTAATGCAGCAAGATGAGCGTCAGGAATGAGATTGGCTTTGGTAACGATATTGGCAAAATAACCTTTTAAAATTTCCCGAGTTCGGTCGGCTCAGGAATCCATCTTGCAGGGCAATTCAACCAGTCTTCGACCTGTGACCAAGCCTGACTAATTAATTCGGGGTGTTCAAAAATTCGTGGATTTGAATCAAGGCGAACAAAGCGCAATAGACTTGGCCAAGGTAAACCGCACGGGCTTGAATCATTCAACTTTTCATCTAACCATGCTTTTGCTTTTTTGATGCTGGACGAATGTGCTTACGTGAGCATATACCAATAGATTTGTGTCAGTGAGTCTCACTTGAAATCTTCACCGTCTGCAATCGCCAATGCTTCGCCAACATCATCAACATTCGAGGTTAGGCATTTTCCCAGAGAAACACTCCTCATTCTGACCGGCTTATGCTTTGGTGTTGGCGAGGTCAATTGTTTTATTCCTTCCCGTAATGCTTTATTGACGACTAACTTAAGTGATAGACCACGCTCTTTCTGATATCGTTGAAGCTGAATTGCCAAATCGTCTTCAATTGTCAATGTTGTTCTCATACATCAATACATTAGACCAATGATGTCTTGATGTCGAGTCTTAAAGTAACCAAATCTAAAGTTGTGCTGTAGCAAAAAAAGCCACAGTGTCCCGCTGAGTGGCGACGGTGAACCCTGGTCGCCTTTGCCGCCGCCCTGGCAGTCTGTCGGACTTAGGAAATCGTTTCGAGAAAATCGTCAAATTGAGACTATTATTATCCAGATTTTAGAAGAATATTGCACCCCGTGGGATTGACGAAAATCTGGATAAAAATAGGCCAAGAATGCGGTTTTTGCAGTAGATTTTTCCTAAATCCGACAGACTGTCAGGCGGGCAACAACCTCCAATGACGTCATTTGAAGTAAAGTTTAACGTTGAAGGAGACCCCTTGGAGAGTTCACTATTTTAGTCGTGTTTAAGATAACAGGAAAAAACCATCGCGCCGCCGCGGATGACTTCCAACGGGGTATCATTGACGCAAAATTATAAGATAGATCAGAAGTAGTTTTGCCAATCTGAGTAATGTTTCGGAGTTTCCAACTCTCTTTATCCAATTGCCAGAATCAAGTATCAAGAATCCGAATTTTTTCTGTTCACTTTTACTGATCACTATGTTTTTACTTAAAACTGGCACTTAACCCAGCCAAAGACGCTCCGTTCGATCTCAGTGGCAATGGCGGAGTTCGTTGATCTGAACTCCTGATGTTTCGGATCCAACGCGTTCTGAATAACGAGACTGAACTCCAGCTGTTCAGTTGGCTGCCAGCCAAACCGTGCATCCAGACGAAAGAAGTGGGATATCTCGGTCGTCCCAAGCCTGGGCACGCCCACGGTGTCATCGACGTAATATAGCGTGGTGTCAAACTCGAGATTCCAGGGAAGATCGATGCGTGCGGTCAGATTAGCCATATGATCCGGGCTCTGCTCCTCTATCGCGGCGGCATTCACGGCACTGACTTCGATATCCAGATAAGAGTAGTTAGCGGACAGCCGCCAATAATCGGTGACTATATACTCGGCATTGAGTTCAACACCGTAAGCATTGGCCACAAGGTCATTGTTAACCTGGATTGCAACTACAGCCCCCACACCAGCAACTACAGTTGGTCCAAGCACTCTGGCATTTACCAGATCATGGTAGTCGTTATAAAAGGCTGCGAATTCCAGGGATAAGTCGCTAGTGGGTTGAACACGGTACCCAAACTCGTATGCCGTAAGCTGTTCGCTCTCGACATCTGGATTTCCAAGACCCGCCAACAACGTTCGGTTAGGAAGCCGTCCGTTTAGTCCAACGATGGAATTTTCTGATCGACTAGGAACGCGAACCGCCCTGGCCACACTCAGCCAAACAATCTGATTCTTCGCCGGTGTCCATGCAAGACGCGCGCTGGGTTGATTTTCGCTTCCTGTGAAATCGTTATGTTCAAACTTTGATCCAATGGTGAAATACAGGCGATTCGGCTGGAGCGTAATCCGATCCTGGACAAAGACATTGTAAAGATCCAGGGTCTTGTTGGCATCCGACAAGAAGATCGTGTCTGTTCCAACGATTTCGTCTTTTGAAGTTCGATATCCACCGCCCCATACAATTTCGTGTTTGGAAGCGATGGCGAGTTGGTGTTGAATATCGATATCAAATGTCCGTCTATGGTCGTTGAGATCGCGGGCCACATTGTTGTCATACTCTTCGTAGTACATTTGCAATGTGAAATTTCCGTGGTCGGCCGTCTGGTGATTCCATGTCGTCGTAAGATTACCTCCGCGAAACGTATGGTCTTGCTCAATAGTCCGGATAAAATTGCTTGGGGGTGGAGGTGGAACTGACCGGACAACTTCCCGCCGTGTGGTACCCGCGATAAAATCGTATAGATTTCCCGTAATCGTCAACTGGTCTTGCGAACTCGGCTGCCAATCAAGTCTTAACCCACCCGAGTATGAATCCCAATCATCAGCACTACCCTCCGGGATGGTTCCCTGCGAATTATCCCGGCGGAAGTATTTCCCGTAAAACCGATAGGTGAGATTCTCCCCCAGGTCCCCGCCAACACGAATGCCACCGAATCCGCGTTCTTCTTCGCCGCCGCCGCCCTCAATGTAAATCCCCTGAGTATCGGCACTATGTTTCGTCAGAATATTAATGACACCGTTTTCCGCATTCGATCCCCACATTGTCCCCCCCGGCCCGCGAATCACTTCAATGCGATCGATATCCTCAAGTAGCAGATCTTGTACCTCCCAGTAAACACCGCTGGACGTTGGCGTATAGATACTGCGACCGTCAACCAGCACCAGTAGCTTAGAGGAGAATCTGCTGCCGAATCCGCGAACCGACACTGCCCATTTGCTCGCGTCAATCCGCGACACATGAACCCCGGGCACGATACGAAGTAATTCGGGAATAGTTGTTGCACCTGAACGACGAATATCCTCCTGGTTAATTACGTAAGCTGCTGCAGGTGTTTGAAATAGTCTTTCTTTTCGTCTGGATGCGCTATAGACATACGTCTCTGCTTCCAGCCATTCCATTTCCTGTGATAATAATTCTCTTAATTCATCATTTTTCTCAGCAGCGGCAACACGACTATCCGAATTCAATAACGAATATGTCAATAGAAATATAATCAGAAATAATGAGCTAAATTTATAATATTGTTTCATTCTCATCCGTAGCTGGAATATAGATTCTTAAAGCTTTGAATGGACTATCTTGATTTTCGGAACTGAAAGATTCATATTTCTCATAGCGATTCATCATTCAACCCTTGAGATAGCTCAACCCGATTTACGATTCATTTTAGCATGATAATGGTAATTTGCCCAAACTCTTGAAAAATACAGGATGTGTTTTGTTCCGATTTTCTCATTGTAATCAGATATTTACTCTTTTTCAGAATTCTCGTGTATTTCCCTTATTGGCCGTAATTTTAGTTTATCCACTTAAATTTGCTTTTCCATCACAATCAGAAATTACGACGTTATATTTTTATATTCCTGAAACTAACATCAATAACCTTGCCATACTAAAAGATCAATTTGAATCTTATTTGGTCAAACATGGTAACTACTCATTCCGCCCATTTAGTAACCAGGCTACATTTGAACGGTTTGTTAAAGAGGACAAAAAAGCAGTCATATTAGTATCCAGTTGGTATTATGGAAAACTCAATGAAAGACATGAGGTAAACCCTGTTTTGGTCGGTGTTTCGGGGAAATCATCGAAGCAAAAATATTACTTATGTAAAAAAGCCGAACTTAGTGGGAGCAGTTTTTCAGGAGGCGAAAAATTTGCCTCTGCCTCAGGCATTGATTTTACCCGGGAGGTGCTCCAACAAATCGTTCCATTAAAATATCATAAAAATGTAGCTTTAGCCAGGATCCTGTTGGTCCCAAAAGATATTGATGCACTAATGGCGATAGAATTTGGAATCTTGAATTGCGCATTAACAACCGAATCAGGACTTAACCAGTTTGCACACACCAGCCCGAAAGAATACAAAAGCCTGATAAAATTGCCGAGCCAGAAAGAATGGCTTCTGCCGTTAGTCGCGGCATTCGAACCGGAAAATATATCAGTTATGGCCCTTATCATGCTATTAGAGAAGATTTCAGGAGACCCTGATGGAATTCGCAGTCTGAATATGATCAATTTGGACACGTTTAAACGACTGAATAAAATCCATCACAGGATTTTAAATAAATGAGTATTCACTATAACAATTCATTTATAGCGAACATATACAGGTATATCCTGTTGAACATAGCCGTAGCTTTAATGATGGGATCACTATCGTTTGCAGAAGAATCTATTCTGATTTTGAATTCGGATACACGGGTGGAGAAATACACCAATGCACAGCAAGCCTTCATTCGATCAATAGGAAAAACCACGGAGATTTTCGACATGAGTGAACCATCAATTGAAGACTCGCATTTTACGCAAATGGTAACAACGAAAGATCCAGATCTTATCTATTGTATTGGTGAAAAAGCGACCTCAAACGCATCACGCTTAATCAAAAATCGAACAAAAATAGTTTCATCTGTCATGAATCAGGACCGTATGAATTTTGACAAAGATACTTATGGTGTTGATAGCAAACTTCCAGCGGGTATGCAGATCAATTTGTTCCGACTGTGTTTCCCCGAAATCCGAAAAATAGGCGTATTATATAGCAAAAAATATAATGACAAATGGCTAAAGTCTGCAATTTATGCGGGACGGCAAAAGGGCGTCGAGATCGTTGGATATTATATCAATAAGCCCGTTGATGTGGGATGGAAACTTAAAAAAATGATTAAAGTCGTCGATGCAATTTGGTTGATTTCGGATCCAATTGTGATGGCTTCAGAAAAGCGTATTATGTCAATATTTACCGTTAGTGAACAGGCAAAGTTACCAGTTTTTGCCTACGACCTAATTTTTGAAAAACTTGGCGCGACACTGGTCATATCAGCAGATGTAGAAACAATTGGTGGACAAGTTGCTGAAATCGCATTGGACCTTTTTGCTAATTCCACTTTAGAAAATAGGTTTCAACCACCTACTGGCTCTCAAATCAGCATCAACCTGAAAAAAATAGAAACCTACGGATTAATGTTCGACTACCATCGGGCATTAGGTATGATTAATAAAATTATTGAGTAAAATCAGGTGTCAGGTGACAAGTAATCAGTTAGAAGGACTTGTCACTGATAACTGCTTACTGGATTATCATGATTGAAAAACCAACCGTAAAATATCCCATCCGCTGGATTCTCCTGGTGACCATGATCGGCCTGATCACAGTTCTGGTAGTTATTCTGACGTCACTCCATATATACAGTCAAAAAAATAGCCTTGAGACAGAACTGAATAAGCGAGTTCTGCTAATGAAAAATAATTTATCATTGATAGGTAAATCATTATCAGAAACAATCGGTCGACAAGCCATAATCAATATTGCCGAATATAATTTCTCCAATCTCACTGAACAGTTGCATGAAGCCGTTTTAAAAAACACGGATTTAACCTATGCGATTCTGATGGATAGGTCGAGGATAGTCTATATACACACAGAAAAACCGTCTCTCAAAAAGACGGAATTGGTCAATGATCACGATCTATTCGCAGCTAAACAGAGCAAATTTTCAACATACGAATTTATACGAAACGGTCAAAAGCATATTGAATTTATTACGCCTATCCAATTTTCAAAAGAGATGTGGGGTTGTTTACGTTTGGGCTTTTCATATGTGTCGCTTGATAGTGAAATTAAAGAATCACAACGAGAAATTAAACAGCAGACACGGAACGTGATTACTCAATCAATATGGACCTCTATTTTGTTCATTTTTGCCTGCGGTTTAGTGACCTTTTATCTGGCCGAAACGTTGTCGAAACCACTGGTAAAATTAACGGATGCCGCTCATCATCTGGCAAAAGGTGATTTTACAGCAAAAAAAAGTATAAATCTTCGTTCACAAAATGAAGTTGGAGTGCTTGCATCCGAATTCGTTAAAATGTCGGAAAACTTAAAGGATTACAGTGATAATCTCGAGCAAAAAGTAAAGGATCGAACACAAAAATTATCCAGGACTTTGGAAGACTTAAAGGCCGCTCAAACACAGTTGGTGGAATCTCAAAAAAATGGCTTCATTAGGTGGCCTGGTAGCTGGAATAGCCCATGATATCAATACGCCTATCGGCATTGGCGTAACTGCATTGTCCAGATTGGTCGAAGATATCGAAAAATTTGAAACCGTTTATAATGATAAAACGATGAGTCGGTCTGATTTAGAAGTGTTCTTAAACAGTTGTAACACCAGTACAAGTTTGACACAATCCAATCTTGAACGAGCGGCAGAATTAGTCCAAAGTTTCAAACAGGTAGCCATTGATCAAACCAGTGAAGATAAACGAAAATTCAAACTAAAAAAATACCTTGATGATATCATTGTCAGTTTACATCCAAAGCTGAAAAAAGCCGGGCATAACATAGACGTTAGATGTGATGATGAACTTGAATTGAATAGTTTCCCGGGGTTTATATCACAAATAGTAACCAACCTGGTGTTAAATAGCGTCCTTCATGCGTATGACGATAACGAAAGCGGAAATATTAGTATAGAAGCTGAAATTTTGGATGATAATACTCTGTCACTGGTTTATACGGATGATGGAAAGGGAATGGCAGAGGAGATTCAATCAAAAATCTTTGAACCATTCTTTACAACAAAACGCTCACAAGGCGGTAGTGGTTTAGGATTGCATATAGTTTATAATATTGTCAATCAAAAGCTAAACGGTGCAATTAAATGTGAATCTCACATCGGAAAAGGAACAAAATTTGTCATTACATTCCCCCTTAAATAAAATTTAGATTTTTTTTACTTAGCAGTCTGTCGGACTGCTAGGTATTTTCAAAACTAAGTTCGAATTGAATTTTGAGGTACAGATTTGGGAAAACTATCGAATCTAAAAGTAGAATGATTAAAATTTTTATCTATTTTTGAAGCAACGATTTCATTATTGAACCAAAAACTCTATTCATAATCGCAAAAGAGAGGACGATCACAGGGCCTGCTGGCGCATCAATGAACACCGAGAGAGTGATGCCTGTTGCCACGGATATTATTCCGCAACTCCATGCAACTAATAACTTTCGCTCTGAATTCACAGCCGCCAGCGCTGGTAAAATCAGACTTGCAAAGACAACATAGACCCCCACCAACTGTACCGATGATGTTACAGCGACTGCAAACAAGAAAAAGAACCATATTGTCGTCCGAAATCTATTATGGCAACCGATCAAAAGTGTAAGAATACAAAGGTAAATAGGGGAATGGAACAAAACATCTCGCCAGGTAACGAATAGAATTTGCCCGGATAACAGATGCTGGATCTCTTCACCACCGTGTGGATGGTCTGCCAAGATTAAAAATGCAAGAGAACTAGCAAGAACAAAGCTACTACCAATAATTACTTCCTGCTCATTAGGAAAATAGTGTTCTATAACACAAAAACAGAATGCAGCCAGCAAAGCCAGTCCTAAGGAAGCAAGCTGCATCACCCACCACGCAGGATGGTCCCAAATTAGGTTCGCTGCAAGCAAGCAGAGTCCAGCACACTGTGCTATAGCAAGATCAATAAAGATGATCCCACGCTTCAGGACCTCCAAACCGAGAGGCGCATGGGTTAAAGCAATCAAGAAACCAGCGACAATTGCCGGCCCAGCTATTTCTAATAATTCACTATTTATCATTCATTGCCTCCAATAGCAGAAAGAATGTTTGATCGAACAGACTGAAAAGGTCGTCACTTTTTTGATCACCACCAACCGTATACGGGAGTTTGATTGCAGGTATGGAGGTTTTTGCGGATAACCAAACGCTCGCTTTCGCTGAATCGTATGGTGTACGAAGAATGAGCTGAGGCCGCTTTTTTCTAATTAGCACCAATTACGACTGTAAATATGTGGCCGTTGGAGGAATGCCTGGTTTGGGTTCCAGTGTTGCAATTCGACGTGTACCAAGCCAATTTTCTAAATACGCGAACGAGGTATGATGAACAACGATGAGTAGGTCCTTTATCGGTTCGGTCACCAATTCCCACCGTTCAATTGCACGGGTCCACTTTTTCAAAAACACATCATTCTGACGACGGTAGTAGCCACTATTCGTTTCATCCATCTGTATAAGCCTATCAGTGACTGCTTTGGCCATTAAGGTGATGTTATGAGGATTCAGATGAATGTGTGGATTTCCTTCAGGATGAACGTCTCCGTCACGTCGATCGAGCCTTTCGGGCTTATCCAGTGTTTCCACGACATTGGAGGCCATTAGATAGCCTACCCCACCGGGTTGAATCCTGGAATTGCCTGCCTTGCGCAGTAGGATTGGCAACCAGCCGATTTCAAGGCTTGCTCCAGAGCCGACTACCAAATCAGCCTTGCGCATGCGCGCAATTAGACTCGGCTTTGCCCGAATATGATGGGGATCCTGGCGAGGAGAGGTAGCTAAAAATACAGTTACCTTATCTCCGCCAATTTCCTGAACTAACGACGCCCACTCTGGCTCACATCAAAAACTTGAACTGCGGCATTCGAAATTGCAGAACTAATAGAAAAAATATTGATAAATATAAAAAACAATAACATGATACGCATTTAAATATCCTCCGGGTATTAATACTCACATTTTGGGTTTCAATTTTATGAATTTTGCATCACATCACACCAAGAGCTTCGGCCTTAATTTGTCTCTGGCATGAAGAATCATCCATTTGCAAAGCCCTTTGTAGAAAATTTTCAACTGTACTATTGATTGCATCTTTAATAGTCGTTATCATTTTTGTCCCGATGCACCGTTCAAAT
>JAJFLO010000366.1 GCA_021772675.1 Verrucomicrobiota bacterium
GGCCAAACCTAAATGGTTGGAATTATCGAATGTGCTTTCGGGGTGGGGGACAAAACGTAAAGAACAAATGAAAAATTATCGGGGTTATGTCGAGGAAGGTTTACTCAAAGACATAGATAACCCTTTTGAGGATATATCACACCAAAGTTTAATCGGCAGTGATAGTTTTGTTGACAAAATTAAGCGCGAATATATTCTCGGTCGTGACGTCAACGACAGAACTAAAACAGACCATACAGCGTTAAGTCATCTACAAAGTTCTTTTACTTTTGATGAAATTGTTAATCTTGTTGGGGAAATCTATGGGGTTGATCCCTTAGATATACTAAAACGAAAATCAGTTTACCGTGAATATCGACGAGTATTACTGTATTGTTTGAGTAAATACTGTCGATCAACAATGTCTCTAACCGATATTGCAGAGCGATGTTCAATTTCTGTTAGTGGACTAACAAGATCACGGGATAAAGTGAAAAAATTATTAAAGAGTGATCGGGAATTAGAGATTCAACTCAAATCTATCGAGAAACTATTAAAAGAAAATTATAAGCAAAACAATAAAACGCAATAACGCAGGTTTTGTACCTTTCCTGTAGTTACTTTTTAGTGAGTCGAGTTGAGCCCGAAGGGCCTAGCTCGACGAGACTCACTAAAAGGAACTGCATGCCTGAAGAGGGGTGCGGGGAGAAACAAAATCCCACCTGTAACTTTGTCAAAAAGAACCTCCTTATCTGCAAAAGGCTGTGTTAAATTCCTGAAACAGGAATCGCTACAGCCAGCCATGTCGGTCCACAAAAGCGGGGCCTCGATAGTTTGAGGCAACAACGGACTGGCAAAATTATAACAGCAGCATAAGGAGATTCAATATGGTAAAACAAAGCGTTTATCCAACCAGAAGTCAAGAGGTAATTAACTTTTTTTCTAAAGGTATACTTCCAGAAAAATTACTTATTATTCCCATAGATTTTGCCAAATCAGATCACTTGGTTCATTTCTGTCGTGGAACAGGAGAGTTCATCCTTAATCAACCCTTAACCATTTACAACACTCTTGAAGGAGCTGATTATCTCGAGAAACGAATTAACGGGATTTGTCGCAAGTACCATATATCAAAAAATCACATTCTTATAGGAGGAGAAGATCCACCAAGTTACGTTCTTAATTTCATTCATCGGCTTAAGAATCACGATTTTAAATTTGTTCGTATCAATGCCCATGAAGCCAAGAAATTTCGCACCAATACTCGTGCGAGTTCAGATAGTATTGATCTGAATGGGATTGCGCAGGCAATGCTCAATCGGCGTGCGCGGGATATCGCCGAGTTCGATGAAATCTACGCGGCTCTGAAAAGTGCGTCACGCAATCGTCGTAAATTGGTAAAACAATAAACTGCTTTTAAGAACCAGATTCATAAGAGCGTCGATATCCTTTTTCCCGGTTTTTTAAGCGAAAGTAATACCCGTATGGTTCCTTTTTCATCTGCTTGCCTTTGGTTGATGGAAGAAAATGTTTCAGCCGTAAAGATTAAACGAATGCGGATGGAAACGTTGGTTAAGGGACTCCGTGGCCACCGAGCAACAAAAGCTGAAGAGACAGCAAAAAAACTGAAACAACTTTCTGAAGAAGTCCTTGTTCCACCGCCAGATTTAGTGAGTTATACCAGCAAAAGCCTGGCAACAAAGATCATGTTATTTCGCGCCATTCGTGAATCGATTAAGATGGAGGAAACTGAAATGGCCAGATGCTTAGTTCAAACTCCAGGTTTCTATTTTACGAGTTTTCCAGGCATAGGAATCGTTTTGGCTGGAGGAATTATTGCTGAGTATGGAGATCCGAGACATTGGCCACTCGTGGATAATATGGCCTCTTATGACGGGATCGTGCCTCGAGAGAAACAAACCGGTGGAATCGGTAAGCAACCGTTAAAAGGGCATTTGCCATTAGACTGTAATCGCATTCTGAAAGACTGGTTATTACAAGGTGCCTATCATGTAGGCACAACCAAACATCCAATGCACAAAAGTGAAGGAGACGATGGTTGCCACCGGCTATTAGAACATTATCGATGAATTGAAAATAACGATGGGAAATCGCGTCTTAGCACCGCAAAACTACTCATCAAGATTGGTCGAAAAATGGTGTTTAATGAGCGAGTATATTTGCCATCAGATTGGGTTCGTAAGCCAGCTCAATCAGAAGAAAAATTGTTTAGATATCTTGACACGGTTAACAAATCTCTTGATGAAAAATGGAAAGCTTACGATCTTTCCGGGATCGACCAAAACAAGAATTACTTGATTCAATGGAGGAATTATTGCGATGAATTAAAGCAGTCAAGTCAGAAATAATTTAGCGTATTCACTTCGGCATGGGCAGGCTTAATAGTTTTTGATGTCGTGACGATGCAAAGACGAGATGGCTCCTTTGTAGGTCGCTGGTCCATATACGACAAGAGCGTATATCTGATGCAGCTCGGGTCATAAAGCCCCGCCTGGCGTTAATCCGTAAGATGCATGAGAAACTCAGAACCGGCTGTGTGAAGCTGAATACGCTTCTATTTTATCCCGAGTTCATTGTACAATACAGCATGGATTAGCACTATCTCTAACTAGTGTCTGTCCACAAACTTGTAAGCTTTTGCTGCCGAGCATGTTGCAGCACCAAAAAAGTGTTGAATTTCTATAAAAAATCTTATGGATGAGATTGAAGTCCTTGTGGCTAATGCTATGTTTATTTATGACGTAACGTAT
>JAJFLO010000367.1 GCA_021772675.1 Verrucomicrobiota bacterium
GAATTATCTGGCACATGTCATCTCTGAAAGACGACGCGGCCACGATGCCCCCCCAATTCCCGCTGCTGCCGTAGCATAGCTGCTCCAGCAGAGCACAGCGCTAATAAAAAGGAAAACCGGGGGGGCTGAACGGTTACCATACGACCAGTCATATACCAGGAAAGTTCAAAATATACGTTAATTCGCAGGAAGTGGATATTCGCACGCACTGAGTTTCTTGGTTAGAGACGGATTAATACACCTATTTCCTGTGAAGAAGTATGTTCAATATCAGATCTGCACTTGAATTATGTTTATTAAACCATATTAAAAATTCCCCAAAAAAAAATTGGCAAATCCTGATATTCTTAAAATTATAACCGTACAAAGCGGGTAATATTTGAACAATTAAAGAAGTGAGAAAAGCGGGCGAGTAGTAAATTGGATTACAAATTCGCTGATAATGAAAAAATTTAATTGGACTGTCGGCGGGTTAAGTACGGGTGAATCTCATTGCATCGTTGCGACTTCCTCCCAATTACCCGAATTTTGGCGATCAACCAAAATCATCATATCGAATCATATCACGTTCAACACCTATATCATCCAGCATTTTCATGACCGCACTTAACATCATTGGTGGGCCGCACAAATAATATTCAATATCTTCGGGCGCCTCGTGATTATTGAGATAATGTTCTAAGACTACATTATGGATGAATCCGGTATAGCCAGTCCAATTATCTTCTGGAAGTGGTTCTGACATCGCAACATGAAACTTAAAATTAGGATAGTCTTTCTCGATGGATCGAAAATGATTTTCATAAAACATTTCTTTAGAGGATCTTGCTCCATACCAATAAGAAACTTTGCGTTTGCTCTTTTCCGTATGAAACAAATGAAAAATGTGTGAGCGCAACGGCGCCATACCCGCACCACCACCAATATAAACCATTTCCCTTTCTGTTTCCTGAATAAAAAATTCCCCATACGCTCCGGAAATCGTAACTTTATCGCCGGGCTTTCTTGAAAATATATAGGATGATGCTAGTCCAGGGCTTACGTCCATAAATTGGTTATTGACTCGATCCCATGGCGGAGTGGCAATTCTAATGTTCAGCATGACTATATTGCCTTCTGCGGGATGATTTGCCATGGAATAGGCACGAATCACTTCTTCATTATTCTTAATGGATATGTTCCACATATTGAATTTTTCCCAATCATCATGATATTCTTTTGCTATATCCATATGTTTAAATTCAGCGTCAAATTTGGGAACTTCAATTTGGATATAACCACCCGATTCAAAATTGATGATCTCGCCTTCAGGTAATTTTACGACGAATTCTTTAATAAACGTCGCAACATTATCATTTGAAACAACTTCACATTCCCATTTATTGATAGAGAATACCTCGGCTGGTATCTCAATGTTCATACTTTCTTTTACTTTAACCTGGCATGACAAACGCCAATTGTCTTTCGCTTCTTTTCTATTAATATGACCTTCTTCAGTGGGAAGTAGATCACCACCACCATCAACAATGCGGCAGCGACAGACTCCACAGGTACCACCACCTCCACAAGCCGAGGGAAGTAATATACCATTGCTTGATAACGTGTTTAACAATGTATTTCCGGCCTCAACCTCCAACGACTTGTTAGGGTCATTATTGATTAGAATCTTTACTTTTCCCTTATTGACGAGTTTTGACTCTGCAATAATTAGTGCAAGACTTAACCCCAAAACAAGCAATAGAAATACAAGTGTGCTGCTACCTATGAAAATTAAACTCATAAATTATCCCTGTAAAAAAATATTTACATTCCTGAAAAAGCCATAAAAGCCATTGCAATCAATCCCGTCGTTAACATCGTAATTCCCAAACCCCGTAATCCTTCGGGTATATTTGAATAACGTAATTTGTGCCGAATTGATGCCATTGAAACGATCGCGAGAAAAAAACCGATTCCTGAACTCGTACCAAAAACTGTGCTTTGAATAATGCCGTATTCGCGTTCTACCATGAAAAGTGATGTCCCTAAGATTGCACAATTCACTGTTATCAATGGTAAAAAAATCCCCAAACTTGCATATAAAGTCGGAGATGTTTTATCGATTACCATCTCAACAATCTGGACCATTGCTGCAATTACAGCGATAAAACAGATAAAATTCAAAAAACTAAAATCCATTGCGGCCAGTGATGGGACACCTGTCCAGATCAAGGCTCCGGGACGCAATAAAAACTCATGTATCATCCAATTGGCAGGTGTGGTAATAAATAAAACGAATATAACAGCAATACCCAATCCAAAGGCTGTAGAGACCTTTTTCGATATAGCTAAGTACGAACACATCCCTAGAAAATATGCAAGTAGAATATTTTCAACAAAAATTGCTCGTATTGAAAAACTGATCATTTCCTTGAATTCATCCATAAAAATTTCTCCTAATCCTCGACATATTTAGACAAGGTACGCTGGACCCATATCAACAAACCTAACAAAATAAATGCTCCGGGCGCTAGTACCATCAGTCCATTATTGACATATCCGGCATGATACAACTTACCGATAACATCGTGTCCCATAATTGATCCCGAACCAAGCAGTTCACGTAAAAATCCGATAATGGCCAGTACCCAGGCATATCCTAATCCGTTTCCAAGACCGTCAAGTAACGATGCCCAAGGCTTATTCCCCATAGCAAACGCCTCTAATCGTCCTAATACAATACAGTTAGTAATAATCAATCCGACAAAAACTGAAAGCTGTTTGGAAACATCATATGCGTATGCCTTTAATAATTGATCCACTAAAATAACAAGTGTGGCAACCACGACCATTTCAATGATGATACGAACTTTATTCGGAATCAAATTACGTAACAGGGAAATGATGACATTCGAGCCTCCAACAACCGCTATGACCGCTAATCCCATAACCAATGATGGTTTTAACTGAGCAGTTACAGCCAGGGCCGAACAAATTCCAAGTACTTGAATGGTAATTGGATTGTTTTCACTGAATGGATCGGTAAAAACTTTTTTACTTTTAGCTGAGAATAACGGTTCGCTCATATCAATCTCCTGAATAATTTACCCTTTTTTGGGCAAAAAAAGGTAAATAATTATTTAAATCTTTTTTTAACATTGCGGTCACACCTCGGCTCGTTATTGTTGCGCCGCTGATACCATCAACATAGTGAGAAATTTTGGGTTCGTCATAAAAATTGTCTGCTTTACCCTTGACAACAGAAACTGAAACAAATTCGCCACTTTCGTCTAATATTTTTTTACCCTGGAAATTTTTCTGAAACCATTCAGCGGCTATTTCAGCACCCAATCCCGGTGTTTCTCCATGTTTATAAAATGTGATGCCTCGTATTGTATTGAAATCACTATTAAGAGATAGATATCCATACAGCTTTGACCAGAGACCTTTACCAATTATCGGAATTGTATACGCGATTCTGGCATCATTTTCCCTTAATATATATACTGGATATAATCGATCCTCCGGTGCTTTTGTTTTGGCTTCAAATTCCGGATCAATATCTTCTGCACTTCCGTTAACTTCATTACCTGTTGCATCGACAGTAATACCCTCAATATTATTAATAAAAAAATGTTCAACTTCAGCGCGCGTGGCTTTTTCTGGAAGAACGGCAAACGACTTTAGAATATTCAGTTTTACATCGTATGCTGAATTTGCCTCCTGTTTTTCCCGTAAAAAAGACGCTGCAGTCGATAACAGCAGTGCGCAAATGGTCGCAACAATACAAACAAAGACTAATGTGTAAGGATTATTATGCTTTGGCACGTTTCATCCTCCAGGCGATATGTTTTTGGATAACCAAATAGTCAATCAGCGGCGCAAACGCATTCATAAATAATATCGCTAACATCATTCCTTCCGGATAAGCTGGATTTAATGTCCTGATGATAATCGCAATTGCGCCAATTAGAAAACCATAAATCCATTTACCAATACTCGTTGCCGCCGCTGATACCGGATCAGTTGCCATATAAACCAATCCAAATGCAAATCCTCCGGTCACGAAATGATAGTGAAACGGTAGAGCGAGAAAGCTTGCGTCGTTCGGTGCCAGGGCATTTAGTCCCAATGTCATTGCTAAACCACCGAGGGCGACGGACAGCATTATCGTCCAGCTGCCAATTCCGGTAGCAATAAGAATAATACAACCAATCAGACTTGCAGCAGCAGATGTTTCTCCGATTGATCCGGGGATGAGACCAATAAACATATTTGGCAATGAAAAGTCAGCTAGGCCTGCTTCTATACCGTAGCTTTGAATGGCCGAAATGACACTGTCACTTTGATGATCTGAGGCGACTAAAAGTGGCGTCGCTCCAGAAAATCCGTCAACTTTTGTGACCGTCCAGACCTTATCTCCTGAAATCTGAGCAGGGTACGCAAAAAATAAGAATGCACGTCCAACAAGGGCCGGGTTAAATACATTCATCCCTGTACCACCAAATACTTCTTTACCAATAACAACGCCAAAGGATATACCAACAGCGACTTGCCATAACGGGATTGTGGGAGGCAATGTTAATGGGAATAGTAATCCTGTTACTAAAAATCCTTCATTTATCTCATGCTTTCGAGTTACAGCAAAAATGAGTTCCCAAACACCACCAACTGCATAACTGACAATAATAATCGGCAGTACATAGCGCAAACCAAGAAGCATTGCGGAAATGAATTCTATGGGTTGGCCTGCTGCTTTAAGATACTGGTAGCCGACATTAAAAATTCCCAATAATAATGGAGGAATTAATGCAACAATGACTGTTGACATTAACCGTTTGCTATCCATTGCATCGCGAATATGTGCACCCGACTTCGTCCGATGGGCGGGAATAAATAAAAATGTTTCTTTAGCCTCAAAAAGTGGATAAAAGAATTCAAACTTTCCACCTTTTTCAAAATCGGGTCGAAGTTTATTAAATATATCTTCTATGAACTTCAAAGCATTAACCTTCTTTCTCTATTAGATTTAATCCATAGCGAATTATATCCTGAAGATTTCCTTTTGATGGACATATAAATTCACATAGGGCTATTTCTTCTTCGGTAATTTCATAAACACCAAGTTTCTCCATTTCCTCAATATCACCTGCTAAGATGCTTTTTATGAGAAATAATGGATAAATTTTCATCGGAAGAACTTTTTCATAGTCACCCGTAGTTACAAATGCTCTATGTCCCCCATTCAAGCGAGTATCAATTGAAAATTTCTTTCCCGGCATAAGTGATGAGAGGTAACTTCTGTAAAAACTCAATTTATTAATACCGGGTCGCATCCAGCCAACAAATTCTGGAGTTATTGCTTCAGGAACAATGGTAATCATTGAATCATAATAGCCAAGAAACCCTATTGCATCGACTTTCTTTCCCGTAAGGACATTGCCTGAAATATAACGAACAGAATCACCTTCCGTTCTACCACGTACAATGGATTCTATATTTGCACCGAGATATGTTTTAAAATACTTTCGATCAGTCGCAGCAGAACCAGAAATTGATACCACGATATCATTTGGACATGTTCCATTAATAAAGAATTTACCGAGTGATATCAGGCCTTGTACGGTGGTATACCAAACGACATCATGCCTGCCGTTAATCGGTGATATATGGTGGATTTGAACTCCAATACAACCCGCTGGGTGCTTTCCGGAAAATTGGTGTATTGCAACATTCTTCGCCTGAGAAAACGCAGGTGATACATCGTTTCTTTTTCCGTTTATTGAAAGGTGTACTTTCCCGTCTGTAAGCCTTGACGCAACATCCAAGCCCGCCTGAAAATAGGATTCATTATCTTTGACAATTAAATTTGAATCAGGTGCGAGGGGGGCGGTATCGAATGTGGAAACAAAAATATCGCGTGGTTTCACTAAAGGATCTGCAACATTGTCAAAAGGACGTTGTCTGAACACCGCCAACATACCGCTTTTCATCAAATCAGGTAAAAGTTCATCTCTGGTTAATGATGATACAACCTCAGGGGAATGGGACTTGAATTTTATCTGATCATTATTTTCATCTGACTCAATAGAAATTAATTCAAGGACCCGTTTGTGACCTCGTTTAATTTCCTTTATTTTCCCGCTAACGGGGGAAGTAAAACAGTGATCCGGATTATCTTTGGAAACGAAAAGCGGAGCCCCTCCTTGTACCAAATCACCTTCTTTAACAACTACCTTAGGTTTTATGCCTTTGAATTCATTTGGTTTTATTCCAAACAATTTGGGAATTGGCAAGGGCTCAATATCCTTTTTTGATTCTCCATTTAATTGGATATCATATCCTTGTTTTAAGCTGAAATTAGACATCAATCTTATTCCTATTCATTTGGACATGGTTCATTTTCCGCTTTTCCACAGACGGGACACGAACCATTTTTATTCCTAAGAAACTCATTGTTGGTACTACATGTTCCATGAAATTCGCCATCAGGCAAAACAATTATTCGTATCGCTATTAACGCTATGACAAAAAGTAAAATCAACAAAGTTAGTAAAAAAGTCATGAGATTCAAGTTTTAAAATAAACTAAATTTAATTATACAGTGCTAACCTTCATTATGCATAAACTTTCTATTACAAGCCATCATATCACATAATATCAATGAGTTGTGAAGTTATTCGGGTTCGAAATAGTTTCCACCACGGCGGATTTTTAACACTATTTCTGCACGCGAATGAAATTCATAACTCACTGATCTCACGCAATCTGATGACTCTCACTACAAAAGTTTATGAATAATGCAGGCTAATATTAAGAAGTGAGTGCTGCGCATAAAGTAAGCCATATTCAGAATATGGATTAATTGCAAGGCTTAAAGATTATTGGAGAGATTTTTTATTCATTTCTGGCACATCCTTGGCTGATGCATTCTGACTCCTTTGCAACGCCCGTAAATATCCAATAATTGCCCATCGGTCTTCTACGGAAACCTGATGTTTATATGATGACATGTTTCCTTTACCATTGGTGATAACATCAAAGAGATACCCATCTTCTTTACTACGCAATCTATCGTCGTGAAATGTTGGCGGTGGTAGCAAGCCACGTTGCACAACGATTCCATTGCCTTCACCGGTTTTTCCATGACACACTGAACAATATATATTAAAACGCTCTTGCCCTCTATTAAGTAAATCCATATTGATTGTTACAGGTGACGGATGAATAAATACATCATTGCCATCCTTATCCTTACCTCTTTTTCCGGCATAATAGGCCGTATCTTCTTTAAGGTTCCCACGGCTTATCGTCCCGGCAACAGGGGTTCTCATACTTGATTTGTCTGCAAAAAACTGACTCTCCGATTGGACGGTATATTTTTCTTGGTTGTCCATATTTGGATTGACATGAATTGGAGGTTTTTCCGATGGACGTCCCCGGTAACATCCAGATGACATTAAGAGAAGAATAAATAATGTCTTTAAAACAAAAATACCGGAAACTGAATGACATATCATTTTATTCATCGGCAATTAACTCCTCAACGTGTTCTCCACCAATAGACTTTAAAAAATCTTTAACTTTTTCGGAATTAAATTGGGGATCGTTGGCCATCAGACTTATAAAAAAACTGTCGTCTGTCGCTTTTTTAAAGCGTTCAGAATTAAATACCGGATGATTGAATCGGGGCAATAAATTAAATATTAACATACCGAAAACTACTGTAAAAGCAGAGAACAAAATCGTTAATTCAAAAGTAATAGGGACAAATGCCTGAAAGCTGAATAATGGTTTTCCAGACGTGACGACTTTATAATCGACGGCACTCATCCACCATTGCATCAAGATGGCAACCGCTCCACCTGTCGCCCCGCCTATCGCGACAAACCACCCCAATTTAGATGGTTTCAAGCCCATTGCTGCGTCTAATCCGTGAACTGGAAAGGGTGAATGGCAGTCAAACTTCCTATAGCCGGCATCTCTTACTTTTTCAGCAGATTTTAGCAATTCGTATGGATTACTAAATTCTGCAATGATACCATCAATTTTCTTATCTTTATCGCTCATAATTCAACAAAATAGTGTTAATGTTTCTCCTCGTCATGATGTTCATAATAATGAGGGTCAGCTTGCGGAATAACTCCTTTAACTTCTGCAATGGCAATCATTGGCAGAAATCTTAAAAATAAAAGAAATAACGTTAAAAACAGACCAAATGATCCGATAAAAATACCAATATCAAAAATTGTTGGAACAAAATAATCCCAGCTTGAGGGCAAAAAGTCTTGAGATAGCGATGTCACAGTGATCACAAACCGTTCAAACCACATGCCGACATTGATTAGAATAGACGCAACAAACATCCAGGGGACATTTCTTCTAAATTTTTTGAACCAAAATAATTGAGGAACAATGACATTGCAGGTTACCATCGTCCAGTAAGCCCAGGAATAAGGCCCCTTTGCCCGGTTTATAAATATCGATTGTTCATAAATATTCCCTCCATACCACGCAATAAAAAACTCGCATGCGTAGGCATATCCTACCATTGTACCAGTTACCAACATGATTTTATTCATGCATTCCAAGTGGTTGAGGGTTATGAAATCTTCGAGATTATAAATTTTTCTTGCGATAACAGCCAACGTCATGACCATGGCAAACCCGGAAAATATAGCGCCCGCAACAAAATAAGGTGGGAATATCGTTGTGTGCCAGCCAGGGACAACACCAACCGCAAAGTCAAAACTAACCACAGTGTGAACAGACAACACAAGCGGTGTGGCTATTCCAGCTAAAATTAAATAGGCTTTTTCATAATGCTGCCATTGCCTGTTTCCCCCTCGCCAACCCAGAGAAAAAATGCCATATATTATTTTTCTAATTTTATTCGTTGCACGATCTCTTAAAGTGGCCAAATCTGGTATGAGCCCGACATACCAAAATAAACAGGATACAGTAAAATAGGTACCGACAGCAAATACATCCCATAATAATGGACTTCTGAAGTTTGGCCACATCGACATCTGATTTGGCAGTGGAAACATCCAGTATGCAACCCATGCTCGTCCTACATGGATACCTGGAAACATACCTGCACAGATAACAGCAAAAATCGTCATAGCTTCAGCAAATCGGTTGATCGAGGTACGCCATTTTTGGCGGAACAAAAATAAAATTGCTGATATTAATGTTCCTGCATGACCAATACCGACCCAAAACACAAAATTAACAATGGCCCAGCCCCATCCAGCAGGGTTCTGCAGCCCCCAAACACCCGTGCCTTCCCATAAAAGCCAACCGATCATAGCGCTCATGATCATTGTCATCGTGCTTGTAATGCTAAACGCAATAAACCAAGCTTTGGGCGTCTTCTTGACTTCTAATTCGACAATTTCCGTTATTCGCTGTGTTATTGATGAAAACGTTGGATTACCCGCGATTAATGGTTTACATCCTGAAGCGATTGATTTTGTCGTGTTGTCGTCAACGGTACTCATAATTTTAAGAGACTGGTTCAATTTCGTTATTTGGATTCCGTATGACACCCAAATAGGATGTTCTGGGTTTTGTATGCCATTCGCCAAGCATAACATAATTCCGTTTTAATTGTTTCATTTTTGAAACGTTACTTTTTTCTTTTGCAATGTCTCCAAATGATATTGCGCCTACTGGACAGGTTTGTTGACATGCTGTTTTTATGTCCCCGTCTTTGAGATTATTTCCAGATACCTTGGAATTAATTTTGCCCTGATTAATTCGTTGAATACAGTAGGTACATTTTTCCATGACACCGCGCGAACGAACCGTAACATCTGGATTTTGTGACATTTTTTGTATTTCCTGCGGTTTTTCTCCACGGATACGAGTTTCAGGTCCACCTTTGGTGAAATTATAAAAATTAAACCGTCGGACTTTATATGGACAATTATTTGCACAATATCGAGTACCTATGCAACGATTATAAACCATGGCATTAAGTCCCTCTTTATCGTGATTTGTTGCCTGTACCGGGCACACTTGTTCGCAAGGTGCATTCTCGCAGTGCATGCAGGGAACCGGCTGTTTTACCATTTTGGGACTGCTTTCACTCCCGGTAAAATATCGATCAATACGTATCCAATGCATTTCGCGACCGTAACCCGCTTCTTTTTTCCCGACAACAGGAATATTATTCTCACTTTGACAAGCAATTACACAGGCATTGCAACCGGTACATACGTTCAAGTCGATTGACATTCCCCACTGCGGTGATTTATCATAGCTATGATTTTTCCAAAGCGGGACTAAGTCTGGTGCTACGGGCAATGGTGGTGTTAACGTTTGATTGTTGATGAAATCAGCAGCTATTGCTTCACGAATTAGCGGTCGACCTTCCATTTTATGATAATCCTGAGATGTCGATAATGGATAGGTATTTCCAGTCAAAGAAATCTTCAATCCACTGCCATAATAAAGGTTTCCAGATGTACGTATTTTATAAGTGTCAAATCCAACTTTATTACCAATCACGCCACTTTTGGTACGTCCATATCCTAATGTGACCATGACTGAGTTATCCGCCAATCCGGGAATAACATAAACGGGCATATCGAGTTCTTGTCCCTGATACGACAACTTTATCATTTGGTAATCCTTCGTTTTAAGGCTACCAAATTTCTTGAGATCGATATTAATTTCCTCAGCTGTTTTTGGACTAATTAGCGCGACATTATCCCACATCAATTTTGTAATTGGATCCGGTAATTCCTGTAACCATCCATTATTTGAAAAACGCCCATCGAATACAGAAGGTGATGACTGAAATACAAGTTCGAATCCAGTTTCGGTTTTAGTTAGTAGACCTTGTTGTGACTGGAAATAGTTTGCAAGACGACCGGCATCAATGGTAAATGATGGAAGTTTTGCACTTGTTCGAGATAATAAACCATCGTGTAGGGCTCTCCTCCATTCTCTCTCAAAATTATTTGTTATAATTGAACTATTCCAGGTATCACGAACAATTCCATATCCATTTTTATCGGTTCCGTAACATATAAGTTGTAAACATTCAAGCGTTGTCTTTGAAGGAAACAGTGGTGCGATCAATGGCTGAACGATACTTACTGTCCCATCAGTTGACGCTGCGTCACCCCAGCTTTCTAAGAAGTGAGATTGAGGAATATGCCAGTTAGTTATAGATGAGGTTTCATCAAAGTATGGACTTAAATGAATACTTGTCTGCACTTTTTTAAGTGTTTTTGCAAAATTAAGATCAGTAGGTGCGTTGTATGCAGGATTTCCTCCTAACATAACCAAAGTGTCGACCTCACTATTGCTCATTTTTAAGATCAATTTTGAAAATTCGCTGTTACTGGATGATTGTGTATGAAGCATCTCATAGTAACGAACAGTTTTTCCAATATTTTTTAGTCCTGAATTTATGGCAATAACTAAAGCGTGGACAAATCCCGGTTGTTTTTTCCCAGCAACGACAATGCCTTTACCTTTTGCACCTATCAAATCACTTGCAATCGCTTTCAGCCAGCTATGATCAAATCGATACTGATTCAAATCAATCTTGTCTAAACCAGGTATTGAAATTCCTTGATCTCTAAGTTCCATCGCCAAAGCGACGCAAAACTTTATAATGTCAGAGCAACGTAACGGTAGTCGATGGTCGGCCATACTTCCGGTAATGCTAAAGGTACTTTCAATGCTATATAGGCGATTCATGGATTTCTTCCGTTTTTCAAAATCACGCGATTTGGAAAAGTTGACCCCATTAATAACGTTATCCGTTTCAGTCAGAAGAAAATCACAATCAAGTGAAACGATTACCTCAGCTTTGTCATACTGGTAAACCGGTTTAAAGGATTTGCCTGTAGCACCCGTTATGCCTTCATAAATTGATTCGTTGCTAATCGGTTCATAACAAACCCAATCAGCTTTTGGAAAATCTCTTAAAAACGCATTTTTAAGTCGAATTAATGATGGTGAGGAAAATGATTCTGTTAAAATTGCTAAACCTTCGCCTTTATTTCCTTTTTTATTGGTATGTATTTCTCTCCAAAAACTGATGAAATCCATCCAGGTTTCAGTTGAGTCATCATGCATAACAGACTTTGAGCGGTCTGGATCATAAAGGCTTAAGATTGATGCTTGGTTTAGACTGCTTGCTTTTCCACGATTCGATGGGTGTTTTTCATTGCCCTCGATTTTTGTCGGTCGTCCTTCATGACTTTCTACGACGAGACCGAATACATCTTCTCCAATCGACATTGTTGTGGCGTAATGAAGCGGAATTCCAGGTATTACTTCTTCAGGTTGTTTGACGTAGGGTACGATGTGCTCCAGAGGTCTTCGACACCCTGTAAAGCTTGCAAGAGCCATGGATGCCCCCATTAATCGTAGAAATTCAAGTCTGGATACTGGTGCATTCAATTCTGTATTCGTTTGCTCGATTTGACTTGAATTAATATCGGCTCTGTGCTCGTATACGCTGCTCCAAAATTCTTCAGGAACGCCGTTCGTTTTTTTAGTATTTTTACTTAGCGGTGACATGCAGAACAATCTTCCGGTGGATTAAGTTTTTTTTCGTTAATTAATCGTGTAGCAAGTTCGGATTGGTTTGATGGAGGTACCCAATCCATATCTGTAACTGAAACGTTGGATAAATCTCGTAAATGCTGGACAGGATTTCGATGGCAATCAAGACACCATCCCATGCTGAGCGGCTTTTTCTGTTCGACAATTTCCATTTCATTTATTTTTCCATGGCAACTGGCGCACCCCACTCCTGCTCTTAAATGCACACTGTGATCAAAATAGGCATATTCAGCTATTTTATGGACTCGCACCCATTTAATCGGGTTTCCTGTTTTGAAGCTTTCTCTAATTGGCTGTAGTTTTTCACTTTCGGGTAAAACCATCGCGTGGCAATTCATACATGTTTGTGTTGGTGGAATATTCGCCTCATAAGACCGTTCAACGGACGCATGGCAATAACGGCAATCCATACCCAGTTCACCTGCATGTAATCGATGGCTGAACGGTACCGGCTGTTTTGGGCGATAACCCACATCCAAAAATTTTGGGGATCCGAAATACCAAATGACCCCAACAGCAAAACTGCCGCTTCCGATCAGTCCTGCAATAATTGCAATAGGTAAAAAATTAGTCCATTTTGGAAAGATTTGTGACACGATTTTCTCTCTTAAGAAAAATTAATGTTTTGCATGAATAGATTTATGAAATTATGCTGGATTACTGCCACTCGTCAATCGTATCAAAGAATGAAACGAGCAATATATTGTGAATACCCAAAGCCTGCAAGTGAAAGTTTACACAAATTATTTTTTAACAGCAATTTATCATATATCCCTTATTAAATCTATTTTATCAACGAGATTTCAGATAAAAGAATTTCAAGCCCCCAAAAATGTGATAACATACAACACCAATTCTTGAAATTAATATAAACCTAATTTATAGTGGGTGTCTCGTGAACTGCTTAAACAATGAAAAATGATATGGCATAACATTTGCTTAGGTATTCAACTTTTGTGCGTTGTAAATTAGGATAATCCCTTTGCTTTTGTCTCTATTTTAAATCTCAATCTAAAAAGATTTCATAGCTGCGCAAGGCTAATTCAGATGAGATCTTTTTGCAATTGATTATAAAAACATTAAAAATCTTATGAGAATTATAAATGGCAAATTTACTAATTATTGATGACGATAAAGAAATTAGAACAATGTTGGGCAGTTTGTTCGAAGACAATGGGCATGATGTTACGTTAGCAGAGGATGGGGAAAAAGGCTTAAAAACTCTTGATGTAAATTTACCTGATTTGGTTATTACAGATATTATTATGCCTGAAAAAGAAGGACTTGAAACCATTCGGGAAATTAAGCGAAATTACCCAGGTATTAAAATAATTGTCATCTCAGGCGGTGGCAACTTAGATGTAAAATCGTATTTTAAGATTGCCCATACCTTTGGAGCTGATGCCTCCCTGGCTAAACCTTTCATGCCAAGTGAACTAATCATATTAGTTGATGAGTTATTACAGAGTTAAACTAACTGAGTCATTTTCTAACAAATCACATCGTCAATCAATCGGTATTTCGATTGCCACCGATTACAATTGACCAACCTTGAATATACCCTCGATTATAATCGTCATGAATACTGCGAGTAAATAAATAATCGAATATCTGAACAGACTACGTTCTAGTCCCGCATTTCGGTTATTCTTCATGGCGTTCAATTTCTTTAAAAAAATTCCACCAAGTGTCGATGCAATGATCAGATATACCACCCCTGAACCAAATAGAGCTAAACTCAAGCTTACGACAACCATTAATACGGAATAATAATACATTTGCCTGATTGTAAACTCGTCTCCCTTTACTAGCGGAAGCATTGGTAGATTCACTTTTTTATAATCCTCTTTTAAGTAGAGAGCTAATGCCCAAAAATGAGGGGGCGTCCATAAAAAAATGATAAGAAATAGTAACCATGGTTCAAATGTAAAAAGTGAGTTCGCACATGCGGCCCAACCTATAATCGGCGCCATTGCACCGGCAATTCCTCCAACAACAATATTCTGAGATGTATTTGGTTTTAACCAAAGCGTATAAAAAAAACCATAAAAAATTATGGTGAACAGTGCCAATAAAGCACTTAGGACATTGTATTTGAACAAGAATAGTAAAACACCTGCAATGCCTATGGTAATAGCAAAAAATAATGCTTCTTTATCACTTATTTTTTGCAATGGCAATGGTCGCCGACTCTTTGTTCTTGACATTTGTGCATCGATATCGCGTTCGAAATATTGGTTAAGTGCATTGGCTGATCCCCCTGTTAAAAACAATCCCAATAACACACATAAAAAATCGATTGGCCTATGAACAAACGACTTCTCCAAAACCAACGCTGACGTCCCGGTAATAAGAACCAACATCATTATTGTGGGTTTTGTTAACTGCAGATAAGATTTTAATCGATTTATCAATGGAATACGCTATTACGCCTGGTGGTTGCCATCATAGTAATATCACAGCGTGATTTACAGAGTGATGATCATATATAAATTTTTTTATGTGAATTTTGGATAGAAATCAAGAACTATTTTTCTAGCCTGAATAATTCATAAACTTTTTATTACGAGCCATAATATCATGCGATATCAATGGGTTACAAAATTATCCGAGTTCGAAATAATTCACTATTCCTGTACGCGGATAAAATTCATAACTCATTGATCTCACGCAATCTAATGACTCTCACTACGAAAGTTTATGAATTATTCAGACTAGATTGAATAACTTTAAATTAATCTTAGTGGTTATCCTTTATGACGGTATATCGAAAAAAGTAATCTAACTAATACATGCTAAAATAACAAATGAAAATCATTGCATTAGATTTTGATGGCGTGATCTGCGACAGCGTCAATGAAATGGCGGTTACAAGTTATAACGCCGCGCAAAAATTATTTCCCTCGATCATACCCGGAGCAAAGCCCTGTCAGTATATGAATGAATTTTCTTATCTCCGTCCAGTCATTAAATTCGGTTTTGAAAGTGTATTACTCTGTCTGTTAATCATAATTAACACTCCAAAGCATGAGATATTAACTGATTTTGTCGGATTAGCAGATAATCTAATCAAAAAAATGAATGTAAACAAAGAAATTTTGGTAAAAATATTTGCTCAGGAACGACAGAATTTCATAAAGACAAAACTTGATCAATGGTTAAATTTGCATACCTACTATCCAGGAATTATTGACACATTGGACAAGATAAAAAATTTAGAATACCCACTTTTTATTATTACTACAAAAGAAAAACGATTTGCTCATTTACTACTACAGTCTCAAAGGGTGGATATCTCTGAAAGTCAAATATTCGGGCTTGCCGACGGAAGTAAATCGGATGTTTTGCTTCAATTAGTCCGGCGGAATGAATTTCGGCATATCTCGTTCTACTTCATTGAAGACCGGTTACAAACATTAATAGATGTTGCCAAACATAGAGATCTTGACTCGCTATCCCTATTTCTTGCCGATTGGGGTTATAATACAAAAAACGAGCAAAAAGCAGCTCGAAACCATTCCAGAATCTCACTGATTTCTCCGGCTGAATTAAATCCATTACTGGATATATAGTAAATTGTTACCCCATCACTCCTGGCTAATATGGAATTACCACAAAATTCAGAATTTGAAATAGAAGTTAAAAATTTGGTAAAAGTTTATAATAATGTCATTGCCGTAGCAGGGATAGATTTGAATGTCGGGAAGGGATCCATAACCGGGCTATTGGGTCCAAATGGTGCAGGTAAAACATCAACTTTAAGAATGTTAGCTGGAATTTTAAGGCCAACTTCTGGATCCATAAAAATATGTGGTTTTGACATTGCAACCGAGGTTATGGAGATAAAAAAAAGTATCGGTTTTTTATCTGGAGACACGCAATTATATGATCGACTTACGGTGATTGAAACATTAACATTTTTTGGAAAACTACATCAACTTGACCATGTGACTCTTAATGCACGTGTTGACCAAATAATTTCCGACATGGATATGTTGAGCTTTGCTCATAGACAGATAGGGACTCTTTCATCTGGTCAAGCGCAAAAAACCAACATTGCACGAGCAATACTTCATGATCCTGACGTGTTAATTCTAGACGAAGCAACGGTCTCGTTAGATATAATCAGCAGTCAGTTTATCATCGAATCACTCCGAGAGTTAAAATCAAGAGGAAAATCCATATTGTTTTCTACTCATATTATGAGTGAGGCGGAGTATCTTTGCGATCAGATAGTCTTTATTCATATGGGGAAAATAATTGACAAAGGGACGACCCAGATGTTGATGAATAAAACTCAAACCGACAATCTCACAAGCGCTTTTCTAAAGACAATTAATGGAACGCTATGATTCGAAAAAACTATATAAAAATTGTATTTAAAAAAGAGCTTCTTGATACAATTAGAGACAAAAAAACACTGTTGATAAATATTGCCTTGCCTGTGATTGTTTGGCCATTGCTCACTGTTTTCATTACCCAATATTCTACAATTCAAACTCTAAGGCAGAATGAACGTGTCTCTAAAGTGGTATTAATTGGCGATCAGATTTCAGCTTTTTCATCGGCTATCCTTGCAGACGATAAAATTCAGTCCATTAAGCTAAAAGATCAATTTAACTGGGAGTTAGATTTATTTGAGGTACAGGAAGAATCAAAGAATGTTGATTTTTGCAAATATAATATCAAGCTGAATGATGCCTTTAAAGGATCCTTTAAAACTGTGGAATCTATGATTCAAGATGGTCAGGTGGACGCTATTATTGTCCAACAATCAAAAAATATTGATAAAATCACTGCAACACTAAACTTCAGATTAATGCTGTTATATGACAGCACCAATCCCGACTCAGAGCAGGCAGCAAACCGAATCAATAATATGCTTGAAACCGTCGCAAACAACCTGATCAACGAGCGTATAAACAAAGCCCAGATCAACGAATCTCTATTAAAACCATTCTCTTATTCAATAAATAATGTTGCAGATCAAACTAAAACTATGAGTAATATCATTGGGCGAATACTTCCTCTTATACTGATTTTTCTGATTGTCATTGGTGGATTTTATCCTGCAATTACTATGACAGCAGGAGAAAAGGAACATGGAACATTACCCACTGTTCTATGTACTCCAATCACACACATCGAGTTACTGTTCGGAAAATATTTGGCTATTAATGTGATCACAATTATTGGTGTCGCAATGAACGTAACGAGTATCAGCGCCGTTATTTATTTTGGGATGGCAGCTTTTCCTGTAAATATTTCTCCCATGATTTTAATCTACATTTTCCTTTCTCTGATCCCGATTTCAATGTTATTCTCAGCTATGTTTATGAGCGTTGCAATGTTTGCAAACAGTTTTAGGGAAGGTCAAAATTTACTGACGCCTGTTACATTGCTGGCTGTTTTACCAGCCTATTCAGCGTTATTGCCAGGCATGAAACTCAATTTGATAACAGCGATGATACCTGGTGTAAACATCTCACTTTTAATTCGAGAGATATTAATCGTACCAGTAAACCCTGAAATAATTTTCATAACATTGATCGCAAATGTCGGATGGACATTAGGTATATTAGTTATTGCAGCTCAAATATTCAAAGCTGAACAAGTGCTCCTCAGTGGAAGAACAAATATTGGGGATATTTTTACACTAGATAGAAATGCACTGCCTGTACCTAATGCACAGTTGAGTATTGTTCTTTTTATTATTTCGTTAATGGGAACCTTTTACATAAGTGGCGCATTGATCCAATATGGAATAATCTATTTAGTGCCTGCCATCCAATTAGGTCTTTTTACAATGATACCGCTGGCTATTTCCACCTATTTTAAAATGGAAACTACAAAAGTCTTTCAATTGCAACGGCCACCTCTTCTTGCTGTGATTGGGGCAATATTTATCGGTTTTACGTTATTTGTCAGTACGAATTGGTTTTCGTCATTTATGTCTCCTCCAGAATCTTATGAAAAGTTACTTCTGGATGTACTTCAATTAAATGATAAAAGTCTGAACGTCATCATTGTTTTCATCTTAATTGCCGTAATTCCGGGAATTTGTGAAGAATTCACATTTAGAGGTATAATCTTATCTGGATTTATAAACAATCTGAAACCGGTATGGGCGATTGTGATTACTGCTGTATGTTTTGCCTGTGCTCACTTTTCAATATACAACTTTTTGCCATTATTGGTTATGGGGATTTTACTTGGGTTTGTTGCTTGGCGTACTCATTCGATATGGACCGGCTCAATTATCCATATCATCAACAATGGATTGGCTGTCATATTTGCACGTTTTAAACCTGAATCGACTAAACTATTGGAAAAATTAAAACTCTCACCTTATTTCCCCATGTTCATTACCGGTGCAGTTCTTGTGACTCTAACAGGTATCCTGCTTATTTATTTCAGCGCTTCAAAAAGAATAGACTCAGTTAATGAAACTTAGACGATTTTCCCCTTGATCTTTTCTTTTCTTAAAAACAAAATCAAGAACAATTGTATTGAACCAGAAATATATGGCATTATAAGTATCGGCTTATAATTTCAACGTACGACTACAAATCCAAAGGAGACTCTGAAGTGGGCAATGAAAAAGAATACCTTGATAAAGCGATTGAATGGCTGGTCATAAATGGAGCGGATTTTGCCGTTAATTTTATATCATTTCTAATAATCCTCATAATAGGAAAATTCGTTATAAATGGAATTTGCAATTTATTACAAAAAACAATCGCTCAAGCATCAAATCTCAGTGATATTCTCAATAAATTAATCATAAATGTTTGTCATAAGGTACTATGGGTTATCGTTGCCATGCTGGCACTCCAAAAAATTGGTATCGACGTTGCACCATTGATCGCAGGCCTTGGAGTGACTGGATTCATTGTGGGATTTGCATTTCAGGAATCGCTTGGGAACCTTGCCGCTGGACTTATGATTGCCCTCAATCAACCATTCAAGGTCGGGGATTTTGTTGAAACATCCGGGAAAACCGGTGTAATTAACGATTTGAATATGATGGCTATTACTTTATATACGCCAGATAATAAAAAAATCGTCATTCCGAATAGCCAAGTATGGGGAAGCGCAATCACTAATTTTACAGCATTAGCAACAAGACGAGTTGACTTAACAGTGGGAATTTCATACGCAGCAGATATTGATCAAGCAAAAGATGTCATCGCCGATACCCTTGAAAAAGTGGACAAAATTTTGGATGAACCAGCGCCAATGATTGAAATTGTAGAAATGGCTGATTCGTCAATAAATTTCGTCGTTAGGCCATGGAGCAAAACAGAACATTTCTGGGATGTATTTTTCCAACTTCAGCATGATCTAAAATTAGCCTTGGATAAGGCCGGAATCGAAATACCTTTCCCACAAATGGATATCCATCATCATGGGTTGCCTCAGCAGAAAGGCTGATGGTATCAAAACGCATCCAATATACATTAAACAATCAAAGGACCTCATTAATGAACATTATTACACGCAGATTTAAATTGACTCTTATTTGTATTCTTATTTTCAATACAATCTCAAGTTATGCAGATGTCATAAAGACTCAAGATGGCTCGCATTTAAACGTGAAAATTAAGAGTTTTGGAAAAGGCAAATTTGTTGTAGAAAGTCAATTTGCCGGAGTATTGAATATTCAACATGCCGATGTGAAGGATTTCATTACTGATGAGGATATGTACGTTGCGCTTGATGACGGAACCACCTTTCTTGGCAAACTCGATATCAGCGGGAAAATAAAAAAGATCCGTACAAAAGGCGGAATTCTTGAAGTAAGCGGCAACAATATTGTGGCAATTTGGGAAAAAGGGGCAGAAAATCCATTGACACCAAAACCGGACAAACCAGCAGAAAAACCGACCTGGGGATATAAAGCAAATATTCATATTTCCGGGAAAACCGGAAATTCTGAAAAATTTAATTCTGGTGGTGGGCTTAAGGCGACACGGACGGGATTAGATAATAAACTGATCATATACCTTAAAGGGGAACGTTCAAGAGAAAATTCATCAACTACGGTAAAGGAAATCGTTGCAGGGATTGACTACGAGTCATCTCAAAAATCAAGCAAACATTCGAAATACGCTCGTTTAGAATTGGAAACTGATGATATTGAGTTGGTCGATTTAAGATCGACGGCAGCGGTAGGTTATGGATATTTTTTCAAAAAAGAAGACAATCAAGTATTAAGGGGGCGAACTGGTTTACAAGTTCGGAACGAGGAATTTAAGAGTGGCGATACCAATTCATCTTTGGGCATCGATCTCGGGCTTTATCATATGAAGTTACTAAGTGACTGGGGCAAGCTGACTTCAGATCTCACTTATACACCTAGCTTTGAAGACATTGGCGATTATCGAATATACCATGAATCATCACTTTCCATCCCGTTGGCAAGATTAGATTTTTGGAAATTGAAAATCGGGATATCGAATGAATATAATAGTCTGATTGCAAAGGGAAGAAAACGATTGGATACAACATATTTCACCCATCTCGTACTTTCTTGGGAATAAGTTTACCATTAATTGTACCAGCAGTCTGTTGGACTTTGGCGTTGTAGCGAGAAAATCGATAAATATTGGCCATTTTCACGGATTTGAGACGAATATTAGGGACGCTTCATAGCGTCTCTTTTTTATTTTACACTTTTTTATCCATTGATGCGACGAAGACATACCACGACTTTAAAAAATACTGCAATAAGTGGATT
>JAJFLO010000368.1 GCA_021772675.1 Verrucomicrobiota bacterium
TAGGTTCAAGACGAAATAACTATTAGGTATTTTACAAATTAGCAATATGTCGCCACTTCGCGGAGGCTTTCTTTAAATGCATTTGCTTCGTTAGTAAGCAGTTGCAGTAGTCACTACAGCTAAATACTTACTGCCTGGCAACTACATTCAAAGAAAATCTTCACGGATTCAGGTAATATCGATTTAATAATTTTTAGATTGGGAATCCGCCCAAATATTTGAAGGGTGGTAATGCCCCAAATAAAAAGGAACAGCAAAAGTATCAGAGAATTCGCTCGGATAACCGGATCGAATTGGTCTGCTGTTTCCCGTTACTTAATGTTGCTAAACTTTCTCTCGATTATTCTTGATTATCCGGAACAGAATCAAACTCCTAAAAATAATGAATCTCCTCGGGGCAAGCTCACGAAGTATCAATAAAAAAACCTTAAATCGAATTGACGCAAGCATCGGCGAATTATACCCATTGGTGGGATTGAAAGAGATTTAAGCGAGCAATGAATAAAAACCGAATATCCACCATAGAAAACAACTCTTCTATATCAAGGATTGCAAAGCTTTGAATCATCATTTTGAGTTAAAAATCAGAAAGCCTTGGTCGATTTTTTATTTGAAATAAAAAAATGACATAGGATTAATCTCCCTTGCCTTTATCCATTGATACATATCTATGGAAATCTCAAAATGCGAGCAATATCATCACTCATTGTATGATGCTTCGGCTATAACTGGTGTAAAGATTTTTAAGAAATTGCTATTTTATACTTTATGTGAGGTAATAGAATGAAGTTTGAGTTTCTTGAAAATCGCGAGTGATTATCATTCTGTCTCAGTTTAATTATAATTTACTGTTAGTATTCATCATACTCTGGGTACATACTAAGTAACATTGTTCGGCAATTGCGGTCATCGTTTTTTTTTAGAGTTGCCAATATCGTAGAGCTATTTCTGCTCCGTTTTTTCCTACCTTCATTGACTTCGTTAATCATCTCTTTGACTTCGAACGTTAAAACAAAAGTTTTAGTTGTGCGTGATTATCCTCAGTTTAAGAATATGCGTTCTTGTACTTGATCTTCTCCAGAATTACCTATCTGCTGAAAACGAAACTGCTGTTTAACTCTCTGCACGAGCGGACCTCTGAATTGAGTAAATTCAAAGGTGGTGTCATTCCGTCATTTCATGTAAATGCTATTGCGAAGTCAAAAAGAGCAAAAGACCTGAAGTGCTTATCATGTGAATCCTGCTTGTTCTAAATTCAATAGCAGAATAAATACAGTCTCATATAATCAGCTATGAAATGTGAGGCTAAAAACCAATATCATAGCCAATAAAAACAAGAGGAAAAAAATGAATATTTATGTTGGAAATCTGTCGTATGAGGCATCTGAAAGTGATTTAAAATCCGCTTTTGAAGCCTATGGGCAAGTTCAATCAGCGACACTAATAATGGACAAGTTTACGGGTAAATCAAAAGGTTTTGGATTCATTGAAATGTCTTCAAAAAATGAAGGTCAAGCTGCAATTGAGGGTCTAAATGAAAAGGACTTAAAGGGCCGGACTATTACCGTGAACGAAGCTCGTCCCCGCGAGGATAATCGCGGTGGCGGTGGCCGAGGTGGATTTAGTGGCGGTCGCGGTGGTGATAACAGAGGCGGTGGCGGCAATAGAGGTAGAGGCGGCGGTGGCGGACACAGGTAAACATCGTTACTAACATCGTATGAGTCTGAAATATTTGACCTGAAGCAGAAAGTTGACGACTACGGCGGATTTGAATCAGAATGACATTAAATTCTAAACATTCGGATACAACTGGTTCATAGGCGAATATTAACATAAGGAAAAAATGGATATAGACGTTGGAAATCTCTCTTATAATGTCACCGAAAATGACATAAGAAAGTCATTTGCTAAATCTGGAGAAGTGATGAAGGCAACCATAATCAAAGATAAATTAAAAGAGAGGTCCCGGGGTTTTGCATATGTTATAATGGGTCACAGAGCCAAGAGTATCGAAGCTTTTAGCGAGCTAAATAATACGGATTTTATGTGGCGAATAATGATGCTTAAAGAGATGCCTGATCAAAGAGGATATTATCCCAGATAAAACCACCATACAATATTAGGAGCCTCTTAGGAGAAGTAATTATAACTAATACCATACAAACTGAAAGTCGTGTCAACCTGTAATATACGTTATCAATAGATGGATCCATACTCGAAAAGATTCAAGAAAATCCCGTCCTCTCAAATATATCCACTGGAAAGAAAAGCTTTTGAGAGGGTTTATCAAGCGCTTGGAAGGGCTTAAAGCTGGTGGCGAGCGAAATTTCGAGTTATCTCCTGAAGAAGCCCATGGGGCCAAATCGGTTTTAACCACGCAGGAAGTCAAGAAATCTGAGCTTCCGGTAAGACTTGAACCGAAAGTTGGCATGGAAATAAGTTAGGAAAACAGTAAAAGGAAAACTTGTTCCATTTAAAGTTAACAAAGTGAATGAAAACAGTGTAATACTTGATATTAACCATCCTATGTATAGAAAGACACCGGTGGTTCAAGTACAATTTTAACATTTGAATAAGAAATTTATATGAATAAAAATCAAAATAGCAAATCGAGAATAAACCTCAATAAGAATAACGGATGTAGCAATCTCTCAGCTACACTTTCACAACATCAATCAGAATTGCAACCAAGCAATACTTCTATAGAAAATGGTAATCCCACGAGAGCATTTACAGCACTTCTTCCACAACTTCAACGCGCAGTCGCTGACAACGGCTATTCTTTGCCAACACCGATCCATGCTCTGGCCATTCCACACGTGATAAAAGGACGTGATTTGCTGGGTTGCGCTCAAACCGGTACTGGTAAGACAGCAGCATTCACACTGCCAATTCTAAATTATCTCGCTCAAAACAAACGCAAAAACAGATCAGGTCAGCCTCGCATCCTAGTACTGGCGCCAACACGTGAATTGGCTGTGCAAATCGGCGATAGCATTGCCAGTTATAGTCGTCACCTGCGCATTACTTATACAGTTATTTTCGGTGGCGTCAGTCAGAATCCACAAGTTAGGAAATTGCGTCAGAGTCAAGATATCGTCGTCGCTACACCTGGGCGACTTCTTGACTTAATACAGCAACGCCACCTATGCTTGGATAGTATTGAGGTATTTGTTCTTGACGAAGCAGACCGAATGCTTGACATGGGTTTTATACATGACATCCGCAAAGTGATCTCCAGGCTGCCTGCAAAAACGTCAGTCACTCTTCTTTTCGGCTACCATGTCACCCGCTATCATTACACTTGCAAGCACTCTTGTACGTGACGCGGTTCACATCACAATCGCTCCCGAGCAACCAGCAGTTGAACGGATTGAGCAAAAACTTTTTTTCGTCGGGAAACAGTCAAAGAATACCCTGCTTAAGTCGCTGTTGGACGATACCAGATTGAATAGAGTAATTGTATTTACCCAAATGAAGCATGTAGCAAACAAGGTGACTGATAAACTCAAGGCGTCAGGCATGAGCGCAGTTGCCATTCATGGTAACAAAAGTCAAAACGCTCGCACAAGGGCTTTGGATAGTTTTAAATCCGGGAACGCCAGGATTCTGGTGGCAACGGATGTAGCGGCGCGTGGTCTCGACGTTGACAGGATTTCACATGTAATCAACTATGACCTTCCAAGCGAGCCGGAAACCTACATACATCGCATCGGCCGCACAGCTCGTGCAGGATCGGATGGAAGTGCTTTTTCGTTTTGCAGCGCAGAGGAACGTGATTACCTGCGGTATATCGAACAGCTGCTCGGTAAGTCAGTACCAGCTGATACCAATCATGCCTATCATTGTGAAATAGCACGCACTGCAACGGGTACCAACGCACGACCTGCACCGAAGCAACATCGTGAACGTCCGCCATACAAAACATCTAAAAAACGTTTCAAATCATACCGCAGAAAAGACATTGCATGTTGATAACATAACGTTTGATAATAATCAAAAAAAACTTAAAATCCTCCTATTTATTGGACTCTGAGTAGCTGGGTATACTTCACCATTAATCCAATTAAATAAAGGAGTTTTTTATGGGGACACTTGTTAAATATTATGAAGAAATTGGCTCTGCGGCAATCATTGGCAACTATTTACCGCATCTGTGCGGCATTGCCACCTTCACGACAGATCTGGTTGAAGCACTCACCGCTGAAGCTCCCAAAACAAATTGCTGGGCCATTGCATTGAATGACAAACCTGAGGGGTATGCCTATCCCGAAAAGGTGCGCTTTGAGATAAATCAGAATAAATTAAATGACTACGGTATCGCTTCAGAGTTCATCAATATCAATCAAGCTGATATCGTTTGTGTTCAACATGAATACGGCATTTTTGGTGGTCCGGCTGGCAGCCATCTGTTAAAACTTCTGGGAGAACTCCGCATGCCGATAGTGACAACATTGCATACGGTTCTGAAAGATCCTGCTCCTGAATATCTCGATGTCATGCGTACATTAGCAGACATGTCAGATAAATTGATTGTCATGAGCCTGAAAGCGGTTGATTTTCTCAAGGAAATCTACGGTGTTCCAGACGAAAAATTTCCTTTATCCATCACGGCATTCCTGAGACACCATTTATGGATCCTAACTATTATAAAGATCAATTCAGGGTAGAAGGTAAGAAAACGCTGCTTACATTCGGACTGCTTTCCCCCAATAAAGGGATTGAAACTGTTCTGCAGGCACTTCCAAAAGTAATAAAAAAACATCCGGACGTCGCGTATATTATCCTTGGGGCAACCCATCCGCACGTTTTAAAGACCCAAGGAGAAGAATACCGAATTAGTTTGCAGCAGCTTGTTCGTAAACTGGACATTAGTGATCATGTCATCTTTCAGAACCGATTTGTTGAACTGAAAGAGTTGTGTGAGTTTCTGGGTACTGCGGATATCTATATAACCCCGTATCAAGATGAAGCTCAGATAACTTCCGGGACACTTGCTTATGCTATGGGAACAGGTAAGGCTGTCATTTCAACCCCCTATTGGTATGCCGTTGAAATGCTTGCGGAAGGACGGGGACGAATCGTTCCATTTAATGATCCAGATGCCATGGCTGAACAGATTATCGACCTTCTGGATAACGAGACCACCCGTCACATCATCCGAAAAAAAGCGTATACATTCAGTCGCGAAGCAATCTGGAAAGAAGTTGCTCGAAAATACCTCGAGGTCTTTAGTGAAGTCAGGCTTGTGCGTGCTCAGCGCCCCCGTCCCCGACATACATACGTAGAAAATATCAAATCCATCACACATTTTGAGCTTCCAGAGTTAAAACTTGATCACCTGAAAACCCTTACAGATGATACAGCCATATTACAGCATGCTACTCATACAATACCCGCCCTTATTCATGGTTATTGCACGGATGACAATGCAAGAGCGCTGATGGTTGCTGCCATAGGTAAAAAACTTTTTCTTACGGACAATAAGTTTTTTGATTCTCTTAGCAATCAGTATCTCAGCTTTCTTTCGTATGCTTTCAATGATGAAACAGGGCGTTTTCGTAATTTTATGAGCTATTCACGACAGTGGTTAGAAGAGGTTGGATCAGAGGATGCGCACGGCAGGGCGATCTGGGGGCTTGGCAAAGCCGTAGCTTTTCTTGACAATCCTGGACAGCTGACAATGACTACTACTCTTTTCAATCGAGCGCTTAAAGCGGCTGAATCTTTTGGTTCACCCGTTCAATCGCTTTTGCTCTTGTAGGCATTCATGCCTATTTGATCAAATTTTCAGGAGATAGCGATGTGCAAAGGGTTCGGGAAATACTTGCAAATAAGCTTTTCTGTCAGTTTAAAAACAATGCAAAAAAAGACTGGCCCTGGCCTGAAAATACCTTGAATTATGCCAATGGCAAACTGTCTCACGCATTATTGCTATCTGGCCAGGGCATGCAATGCCGCGAAATGATTGATATGGGGATAAAATCGCTCAAGTGGATTATCGACATCCAGACGGAAGACGGTCACCTGGTACCCATTGGCAGTAACGGATGGTATGAAAAAGGTGGGGCTCGGGCTCGGTTTGATCAGCAGCCAATCGAGGCAAATGCCATGATCGAGGCCTGTGTTGGAGCCTTTAATATTACCCGAGACAAAATTTGGTTTGATAATGCAGTTATGTGCTTTAACTGGTTTCTAGGGCACAACGATCTGAACATGCCTCTTTATGATGCCAAGACGGGTGGCTGCCGTGACGGACTGATGGCTGACGGCATAAACCAAAATGAAGGTGCAGAGTCGACACTTGCCTGGTTGCTCTCGCTTATGACACTGCAAAAACTTTATGCCGATGAAATTTTAAAACAGTCATCAAAACCAGCAATTAGAAAAAACGATTAATTATGCGTATCGGAATGCTCTCACCAATAGCCTGGCGCACACCTCCCCGGCACTATGGGCCCTGGGAAAACGTGGTTTCCCTCCTTACGGAAGGCCTGATATCAAGAGGCCATGACGTTACTCTATTTGCTACATCTGATTCACTCACACAGGGCAAGCTGCATGCAGTATGCAAGCATGGCTATGAAGAAGACCCCGAGATTGTGCCAAAAGTGTGGGAAAGCCTGCATATTGCAGAGATATTCGAGCATGCCGATCAGTTTGACATTATTCATAACAATTTTGATTTTCTCCCCCTGACCTACACTGGGCTTATCAACACTCCGGTCATAACAACCATTCATGGTTTTTCATCGCCGGGAATTCTGCCGGTTTACCCTATGTTTACCACTTTAAAAAGTTAAAGTACTCCCTAAGAATAAGATAACAAAATATTTAAAACATTTATTATACGTAATTCGTGGCTTTATTCACTTTGTCTAATATTTTGCGATTTAGCAAGTTCGGTAATCCAACC
>JAJFLO010000369.1 GCA_021772675.1 Verrucomicrobiota bacterium
AGTCGCGCTCCTTTTTTTCTTGGTATTTAACATACTTGCGAATCATTTCCGCATCCAAACCGACTGTATCAACGCAGTAACCTGGAGCCCAAAAATGATTGCCCCAATAAGGTTTCTGCCTGATGTACGAATATTTTTTCACTATCCGAATCGCTGAACGGCCTTTCAGCTTACCAAGCAAGTCGGATATCGACAGTTTAGGCGGAACTATTGTTATTAGGTGAACATGATCCGCCTGAATATTAAGCTCAATCACTTCGCACTTCGCCTGACCAGCGAATACCTGGATATAATTATAGGTTTCTTCACGTATCGGTCCGGTCAACTCCCGATATTGACACTTGGGAACCCAGGCTATATGATATTGGCAATGCCAGATGGCATGTGTTAATTTACGAAATCTGCTCATTAGAATATTCCTTTCTCAATGTTGCGGGAACAACTTGAGCTAAGGAATATCTCTGAGCAGACTAAATGGCAAAGCCAAAAAACTCTGACCCCGGCCAGAGGACGGGGAATTCCAGAAAGCGATTAAATTCCATCCTTTTGTCAAATTTAATTTAAATGTTTTAGTTGTTTCCCCACCTGATCCGTCGCTAATGATTTTTTCTCCAAATGTGTGATTAAGCGTACCGTATATTTGATTGGCATCTAGCCTGACTAATTCATCCGGCTTCTACTGCGTGCGCATATCTCATTTCATATAAGCGAGTTATGAAGAACCCAAAGACTTGAAATAGTTCACTATTCCTTCACCTCCGGAACCTACACAACTCATTGATCTAAAGAAAGCTAAGCACTCTCGTAGCGAAACCGCATGAATTAATCAGGTTAGTGATAACGAATTTACTTGTACCCAGTATTTTAAGACATGGCCAGCATGACTATCGCTGAAACTCCATGAATGGCTGAGTCCAGAGATGACAGGATCATTAGTCGTATTGCTATCCAGGATTGATGATGATGTTTGATATATCCAATCTACAGGTAGAGATTCGCTTATTATATAATCAGCAGGATGATTAAAATCATCTATATCAACCGTAAGTGTTACAGAAAAAGACCATTGATGGTTAATCGGATTATAGAGAATATCACCAAAATTTCGGTCAATAGATATGGTATAGATCGGAGTTAATAGTGTATCAACCCGGGTTGGAGTTTCGCTTACTACCTGGATTTCAGAAATGATTTCTGTATAATAGCCCCTAGCGGAAATCGTAATATCGTAGCTCCCCGGCAGCAATAAGCGATAATAATCGCCAAAGTCGGGATCGGTATAGATTTTTTTTGAAATATCTTTGATACTGATTTCAGCCCAAACTGGGGTATTATCTAGAGAATTAAGAACAGTTCCGTAAACACCTTTATGCACTTCTTCTATGTAGGCAATCATTGCGTTTTTATTATCTTCCCAAAATTCTTCTATGGACAACGCTGGAGGATTTATGGCATCAGTCAATTTTTTTTCTGACAATTCAATTGTAGTCTCCATCGTTCCCAAATATCGGTAATTCCAGTCAGCCATTTCACAACATAACTCCTTCGAAGCAGCACCGTTTATTATACCAAATTGATAGTCTGAATTAGTCAACATGACGCTATTTAATGAATGAGTAAGTTTTACTGATTTTTTGGAATAAATCATCGTCTGGTGTTGCCGAGTACTGGGTTTGAGTTGGGTTGCATGATGTCCCAAAATTACCATATGGATAGATAACCCCTAAATCTCCCGTATGAAAATTTGCAGACAGAACAAAGTTATGGTCAACACTCCATTGAATAATTGCTGCAACTTCTGGTTCTAATCCTGAGGAGTCTATAGCCGGTCCATCATAAATATTACCAAGATTTCCATCGGATCCATCAGGGAATCTACGATTTAGGTCGACGTCGTGTGCATTTTCTCGTTTGGGCTGAGCTTTTCCTCCACTATCAATATTCTCCAATCCATCAGGATTTATAAGAGGCACAATCCAGATTTCAGTATTATCGATTAAAGATGTAATATCAGTATCGGTACCGTAAGCATTTAGAAGGTGATCGATTAAGTACAAACACAATTCTATACCAATTATTTTATTGCCGTGCATTGTAGACAGGTATTTAAACTCTGGTTCAATTTCTTCTATGTCAGGGTTATCTGATATTTTTAATGCCCAAATATCTCTGTTTTCGACAGATTCCCCGATTGAAATAAGCCGGCAAAGGCTAGGGAACTGTGTTGCGAATTCTCGCAGTTCCTGAGTCAGAGAAGTGTAATCATGGTAATTTTGTCCAGGATCCATTTGGTGAAACGAATGATGAGTTGGGCTATCGGTTGATTGACCAACTGTACGTATTGGATATATACTTTGATACTGATCTTTCTTGCTGAATTCGTCTTGAATTCCATTTGGTATATCTGCTGTAAATTCAATATCAAATGGTTTGCTTTCCTCGTCTAATAATCATTTATTTTTATAATTTGATGAAGCGTGTAACTGTGCGGAGTTAAAATTTTCTGTCACTATATTCTGACCGGCAATTTCACGATTTGTTTTTTTACTATCAATGTAATCAATATTAGGTTGTTTTATCAGGTATGTATGGCGTTTGGACGGAGGCTGATCCGAAATTCGTTTACCTGGACTATCACTATTCACCACGATAATCGTGACAATCACTGCTATCAATGGAGTCAGAAGATAGAGTGTCGTCTTTAGATCTTTTTTTTGCGAATTTAATCGAATTGTTAGTTTTTGGAGGTAAGATGCAAACATTCCATAATAATAGCATGTGAAATTTAATTCTTCATGATATCTTTTGATATTTGAGTAATGTTCTAACTTGATTTTTTGATTGAGCAATAAGTTAATGTCATTCGTTCAAGGATTGAGATATCATTCTGACGACAGGTGGTATATTTCTTAAAAGCTCGTCCGCTCGTATGAGCGCGGCAGAACTCCAAGCCCTTAGAATCAACGCTGAATTCATTAAAATTACGGAGCTACAGAATTGACAGAATCTAATATAGTTTTTACAGTGGGAACAAGGTCGAGTAATCTGTCACTAGCACAGACAAAAAATGCGCTTGATAGATTTCGGCTGCTCATTCCTGGCGTGTCATATAATATTATTCCAATGTCGAGTCCGGGGGATGAAGATCAGATGTCGGATTTACAATTCAGCGATCCTGACTTTTTTACGAAATATTTAGATTCGGCGGTGCTCGATGGAAAACTGGATTTTGCAATTCATAGCGCCAAGGATTTGCCCGAACCTTTGAACGATGAAATCGATTGGTTCTGGCTACCGTGGAAAGAAGATGCAAGAGATGTTCTCGTTTTACGGTCTAACGAATCATTCGATAATTTTCCTGAAAAACCATTGATCGGGATCAGCAGTGAGCGTCGGGAAACATATGCTTTACATCGATTTCCGGGTGGGGAATTAAAAAATATTCGCGGAACTATAGAAAAGAGATTATCCGCATTAGATAATGGTAAGTATGATGTGTTAATCATGGCTGCTGCTGCATTGAATCGCTTGAACCTCCAGAATCGAATTACTGAAATTATTCCTTTAGCAGAGTTGCAACCCCCAAAAGGGCAAGGACACCTTGCTTTAACGTTTCGAAAAGCGGACGAACGTATCCAGCAATTAAGGAATTTATTCATTTATCCTACAGTATTTGTCAGCGGTGGCCCAGGTAATAAAAATTTATGCACGATTGCTGGGGTAAAGGCACTTAAAAACTGCGATATTTGTTTGTATGATGCATTAGTTTCACATCAGCTGTTAATCTATTTAAGAGATGATGCGGAACGAATTGATTGTGGAAAGAGGCGTGGCAAATACACTCTTTCGAAACAGAAGCTTGAACAATCAATGGTAGATTATGTTAAACAGGGGAAAAAGGTTGTTCGGTTAAAAGGTGGCGATGCCGGTGTATTTGGACGTCTCGCGGAGGAAATCTTGGCATTAGCCAAATGGAGCTTGCCTTTTCGCGTTATTCCAGGTGTCGGCAGCTTAAATGCGTCTACAACAGGCACTGGATTTTTGCTTACTAGACGGGGCATATCCCGAGGTTATACAGTTATCACTCCCTGGTTGGCAGATGGAAATAATGATAAAATAGATGCTACCGTTAGAGAAAAGCTTTCGTTAGTGTTCTTTATGGCTGTGAGTAAAACTAGAGAAATCGTTGATCAGCTTTTAGGAGAGGGACGCAGTCGCACTGAACATGCAGCAATGATTTTTGGTGCGGGAACCGTGCGTCAGAAAATTCTTACCGGGAAATTGCAAGAAATTGCGGATCTAGTAGGGAATAACGAATCAAAGCTTCCAGGGCTGCTGATTATCGGGTCGATCGCAAATAGTAGCTTTGAATATATAACGACCCATAGTGCGCTGCAAAATAAACAAATATTGATTACATGCAGCGATGTTCTACAGGACATTGCAGAAAATTTAGTTTTGGATTGTGGTGGCATTCCCATTCAAATGCCAATGATTCGTCTCATGCCAAATAGGTCGGCGGTAGGAGTTTTGACACGAATTCATGAGTATGATTGGATTACATTAACGTCTCCATCTTCTGTACGTTGTATGATGAATATTATCATCGAGGAAAAAATTGACATACGAAAAATACCCAAAATAATCGTATCCGGTAGGGGGGTAAGTCGGGAACTGATGCAATATGGTTTGATTTCCGAAGTCATTCCGGATTCAAAGTTTAGTGCGGAATCAATGATAGAACTTAGCGCGAAATTTATTCAAAAAAATGATAAAATACTCAGACTTCGTTCTGACTTAGCTGATAAACGCGTAGAAAATGCGTTTGTTAAACTTGGCGCTCAGATTACCGATTGTGTAATATACGAAAATAAATTGGAAAACTATAGTACCTTACCAGAGTTTGATGCAGTTATATTCGCCAGCAGTTCGGCTGTTTCTGCGTTTATTATGAATTTTACGAATTCTGCGCTTGATAATAAGGTTGTGGTTGCGATTGGGCAGCCAACTGCGAACGCTTTATCAAAAGCCGAATGTTCCTCGTATATTGTTGCTGACGAAGCGACGATCGCAGCAAGTATTCATGCTCTATCGGGACATTATGTGCTTGCAAATATTCTAGGTTTTGAGCGAAATTCTGAACCGTTACCATAATGTTTAGTCAATCAATGACATTGAACCACTGAGAGGAATTTTATCATGAGCGTTTTTCCAGATGTTCGTCTTCGGAGATTAAGACGGACAAATTCATTGCGAAATATGACTGGCCAACCATTTCCGGGACCTGAAAAATTTGTATGGCCGGTTTTTATTATAGAGGGTAAAAAACAAAAAAATCCAATCAAAGCGATGCCGGGGCAATATCAATATAGTATTGACTCCTTGATTCGCACTGTTGAATCTCTTGTTAAATCTGGTGTCGGTGGGATTCTATTGTTTGGAGTTTTGGATAATTGCAAAAATAAAACAGGGCAGTATGCATTTGATGATGAAGGATTAATTCAACAGGCCGTCAGGGACCTAAAAGTTAATTTTCCCGACCTACTTATTTTTACCGATGTTTGTTTATGCGCTTATACCGATCATGGTCATTGTGGTGTTTTAAATCAACGTGGTGATATCGACAATGATCAAACATTAGAAATATTGGATAAAGTAGCAATATCACATGCAAATGCAGGCGCTGACGGGGTAGCGCCGAGTGCGATGATGGATGGTCAAGTTCTTTCAATTCGAAATGCGTTGGATAATGAAGGGTTCAGTGATACCATTATCCTGAGCTATTCCACCAAATTTGCGTCTTCGTTATATGGACCGTTTCGTGAAGCGGCACAGTCAAAACCAGGCCTAGGAGATAGACAATCCTATCAAGCCTCCTACAAAGATGGAAACCAGGCGCTTCGTGAGTCGTATGCTGATATTGATGAAGGAGCGGATATTCTTATGGTAAAACCATCTTTATTCTATTTGGACATTATTTCAAAATTGAGGGAAACGTGTTCTTTGCCTATTGCTGCATATAATGTTAGTGGTGAATATTCGATGTTGATTGCATCTTCGCAAAATGGCTGGGGGGAATTAAATTTAATGGTGCAGGAATCAATCATGGCATTAAGCCGGGCTGGGACGGATATTTTTATATCTTATTGGGCGAATCAATATACCGAAATATTTGGAGCTGGAATATCTTAGGGCTCACAAATAAATAACTTGGATTTTTCGCATCTTATCTTCACGTCATCTATTGTCCGATCCAAATGACGAAAAACACTGAAATATTGCAATATTCCAGCTGCTTTTCGCCATTCAGATCGCCCAAACCTGACATAAATCTGAGCGCGAAATTATCCAAGTTATTTATTTGTGAGCCCTTAATGCGGTCATTGCTCGCAATTAGATTAGAAAACCCCACGTTTGGAATTTAAATTTTCCGTCTGAAACGTATTTCAGGCGAGGTTGATATAGATCTTAATGGTTGAGATTGTCACGGTCGAACCGGTATTTTTCGCTGATAAGTGGCATCAATATAACTGGTTGGTTGGTGTGCCTGAATTCTTACATTTAAAATTTCTAGGGTTTTAGTAAGAGCGCGTTCCATATTTTCAAGTGGCAGTATTAAAACAGCATTATTTTTAATGAATGTATTGCCCTTAGCATTAAGATATATCCTTAATTCATTGTCATTCTCGTTCAATTGAATTAATTGTACATCTAACCAATGTCCGTTTTTTATCATTTCCTTAAACGTTAGAAAGTGGATTGCCTTTAATACCAGAGGGTTATCTAATATTTCACCCGTCCTAAAGCTGTTGACATTTTGAATTCCAGTTATAATTGGCCATGTTTCCAAATCTTTTTTAAGGCGATCACCTAATATTATTCCATCTGAATCAATTAATTTTCCATCATTATTGATAAGTTGAGCCATTGGCGTTCGTCCATAGATTTTTAAATGCAATGTGTTTGGTAATAAACGCCTTACTTCAACTTCTTGTATTAGAGGATCTGTTAACAACTCAGATCTTAAATTGCCAGGATTGACAGAGAAAATATTATATTTTTCTGTGTTAATTTTGATTCTTGATCGAACGTAATCTTCCGAAAAATTTCCTTTTAGAATTTCAATGCTGATACGTTTTAAGTTGAAATGGTCGTTGGTTGAAAAGAAAAGTTTATAAGCTCCAATTTTGGCAAATACAACGATACTAACAGGAACAAGAAGAAACAGAAGCCAAACACATATCTTCAAAAAATATTTTTTTAAGTTTTGTGGCTCGCTACGGCGGAGCTTATTTGGATCTGATTTAGAAAGTAATTTCGCCATTTTTCTTAGTCACTATTGAAATTTATTTGCAAACCAATGATTTCCTGAAACGTTTATAGTTATCATACGTCAAATCAACCTGTCGTCACAATTGAAAACGATGAATTTTAGTTTACTTGTTGAACAGCTGTTTTCCCATTATATTTTCGCAATAATTTAATCCTACTTGAAAATCTTGTTCACCTCCATGATAACATATTATGTCAGACGAATCTAAAAACGAAATTCTATTTGTATCCAAAGATCCGAATAATCAATTTTCAATTAAATCACTACTACTTGAAAATTTTGGAGAGATTCAAACAGCTGATACACGCATCAGGGCCAACCAGCTCACCTCATCCCAAAAATATGATTTAATTATTTTGGATATGGAAATTCCCAATGTTACGGGGGTTAATTATTGCAAAAGTCTAAAATCAAATAAAAAATCTCAGGGCATACCTGTTGTAATAATCGGAGATGATGACGATAGAGGGACAAACTGTATCAATGCATTTGAGGCTGGTGCAGATGAATTTATTCAATTTCCTTTCCTAGCGGATGTAGGTTTAGCTCGAATAGGACGTTTTTTGCGAAAAAAGTCAGGAGGCAGTGGAAGCTCGTATTTATCCGTGCGCGTCGCATCAGGTGATTTACCCGGCATTTTGCAATATTTGGAATCAGATATGAAAACTGGTAAACTGACAATCAAACACGATGATGAACGAGTTGCGGTTGTTGTTTTCAACGAAGGACGATTAGCACATGCTACCGCCCCGTATTGCAAAGAACTTGATGCAATTACCGAGGTGTTAAGTTGGGAGGCATCACATGTAACATTTGATGAAATAGTATTGAAGGAAGAAGAAATTAAATTCGATCTAGAAATGACAGGTATCATTATGAATTGCGTTGTTGAGGTTGATGAATTTAAGGAAATTCAACAATCACTGCCTGAAAATGAATTAATGCTGGGTCCCAGTGACAAAGAATTGGACAATTCTTTAGAGTTGGGTCAGAAAAAAATATATGAGTTTGCGGTAAATGGATATCCCAAAGATGAATTGTTGAAATTGCAGAAAGTTCCTGAACGTAAAGCAACCATGTGGCTGCATAATTTGATAGAAGAAGGTTATCTTAAAGTCTATCCGCCACCGTTTGAAAATTACAGCCAAGCAACTTATGAAGCCTATAAAAAACTTCTGATATTTGCCAAAACATTTCCACAGTTAAAAGAGATTGTGTCAAATATTTCATTTCCACTGCCTGAAATGGCATCCAATTTACCTTTTGGCGCAAAAGATTTATTAAGTGCAGCACCTAAAATAGTGATTGCAGGGGATAATTTGGATCATCTAAATCTTCTCGTAGAATCTATGGCTCTTATCTCTACAGCTGCTTCAAAACTAAAACCGATAGTGAAAAAACATCGTAAAGGGGTGATTACAACACGGTTGTATTTTTCAGAAAAAGTAATTATTGATATCCAACAATTACCTCCGGCGTTTGACAAGCTAATCTTGAATACGCTCAATGAATATATTTCTGATTTATATGGTATTATTTTTCTGGTTTCTGCTCAAGATAAAAAATGTCGTGAAGAAAATTTACGTAGATTAAGGATACTTAGACAGCGATTTAAGGGGGTGAATTATTTCATTGTACCTCGAGTTCTGAATCAAAATAATGTGTGTGAATTTAGGATGGACTGCTCCAATTGCGGTTATACTTTGGCTGTGGATATGAAAATGGCAGGATCAATGGGTGAATGTCCCATATGTAAAGATTCATTAACAATTCCTGACGCCTTAGACCATCTAGCACATACAATGCACCTTCCTGATGATGTACCTATAGCACAAATAAAACCCCAGGTTCATAATCATGTCCGAGATTTAATTAATATTGTTTGCGAAAGCATTATTGAAGCACTCAATCCACCGAAAATTGTCCCCAAGAAAGTAGAACGGGAGCAACCGCAGGTAAAGCTGCCAACTGTGGCACAAAATGATACAACTGTACGAGAACGGTCGAATTCGCCTAAAACTACTATTCACGCAGCCGATATGCCGGAGATTACTCCACCATCTCCGATTAGTAAAAATGAAATTGACTCAGTATTTAATGAAGTTTTTGTAGAGTCAGATAATTTGTCTGACACCAATTTTTTAGATGAAATTTTAAATGCGGATGAAGATAAATTTGACATAGATGATTTTATTAAGACAGTAAAGGGTAACTAACCTGCATTATGCATAAACTTTCTATTACAAGTCATCATATCACATAATATCAACGAGTTGTGAAGTTATTCGGGTTCGAAATAGTTCACTATTTCTGCACGCGAATGAAATTAATAACTCACTGATCTCACGCAATCTGATGACTCTCACTACAAAAATTTATGAATAATGCAGGCTAGCCACATTAAATATGTCACTTACCTCATTTGCCAAGCTTTTTATTGATACCATTTAGCTTATTGGTTAGAAACTGTATTTCTGGTTGCTCATCAAGCTTTTTCATCAGTATTTTTTGTTGTTTCAATATAGAGTTATTGAGTTTTTTTAATTCACTTTTTTCGGTCATCAGCTTAACTCTTAATTTCGTCATATTAAATTCTATTTTCCGCTTTTGATTTACTAGGGATTCTATTGTGTCCAATTCATTGCAATATAATTGGTTACAAGTCGAAATTGATAGTATTATAATCACTATATTTTTCATGTAGACGTTCCTCATTTTTTGTCTTTGGTGTCACATTGATCGTTTGGAATGGTAACCCTTCGCTTGGATGCAGAAATAACCTTACCCACCAAAAATGACGATCCAAGTACTAAACCGTTTCCTTTTTCTAAAAGATAATAAATTGCTTTGGGTATATCTTGAAAGATCGTAATTTTTTTTTGATCCCATTTTCTGGAAATAAACTGTTTTATTACTTGTGGATTTACTTCGTTCCTGTGATTGATAGATACAAGGCCTATATCATCACTAAAAGGTAGGACTTCAGAAATCATACGTTTCCATTTTTTATCATTTAGTGCTGCAAATAGTACGGTCCAATTATTATCAGGAAATAAAGTTTTTATAGCACTAATCGTTTCAGTCATCGCGGCTAAATTATGGGCGGCATCGATAAGCAGACCATTAGATAAATATTCCAGACGACCAGGCCAATTTGTTTTTTTGATCCCATTTATTGCGTCTGACAGCTTTAGATTGATATGCTTATTTTCACTTAATACACTTAATGCTGCTACAGCGATGCTGACATTGAGGCATTGGTGCCTTCCGAGTAGTTTTGATTCAATCAGGTATTTTTTATTTTTCCATTTTACTCGATTTTCCTGGGTATAAGAATTTTTGCCTTTTTTAATGTGAAATTTTAGATTGTTAAAATGGTTGCCGATAAAATAGGAATGTGCTTTTTTCTCATTAGCAATTTTGGAAATAACATTTTGGACACCTCTATTGCGTTCTCCACAAATTATAGGAGTACAATTTTTTATTATTCCAGCTTTTTCGTACGCGATATCTGCAACGTTTGATCCTAACGATTTAGTATGCTCCAAACTAATTGTTGTTATAATTGATATTAATGGATTAATGACGTTTGTTGAGTCCAATCGGCCACCCATTCCAACTTCCATTACTGCTATATCAACATTGTTTTTCTGAAAACAAAGTATAGCTAATACTGTGATAAATTCAAAAAATGTTGGTTTTTGTTCTTTCTCGCCAGTGAAAAGGTGATTTGTGCGCTCATAGAGAAAGAAAACAAGATTGCTAAATTCAGCTTTGCTAATATTCTTTCCATTAAGTCGAAGCCGCTCTCTAATTGAAACAAGATGTGGTGATGTAAATAATCCAGTGACTAATCCCGTCTCTCTTAGGCCAGATTCAATCATTGACGATACCGATCCTTTACCATTCGTTCCTGCTACATGTACAAAGCGCATGTTGATATGCGGATTGTCAACGAGACTCAATAACTTGAAAGTATTTTCTAAACCAAGTTTGATACCGGTATAGTATAAACTTTCAACCAATTCTAATGCATCGTCGTAGCTTGTTTTTACTGTCATAGTCAAATAGTACGAGAATTTATTGCTCTAAATTTTTTACAGGCTTCAACAAAAGTCGGACTGATCTTTCCACAACCTTATTGTTGATCTCAAATGTGAACGTGATTTTATCATACAAGTCCTCATCTACGATGGTAGACTTGGGAACATTCACTTTATAATCAATTGTTTCGCCTACAGGTATCATGGTATTATTACTATAATCAATATTTACTAACTGTTTTTCTGAAACAATACCAATTACACTTAAATCCTGTAACAATTGGTGAGACAATGAAATTGTTTTTTGTGGAATGATAAATTGACTATTTTCTTGATTATAGCGAAATTCCAGTCTGCGTGGGTTTATATCAATTATTCGGCGTTCTCCCTTCCATATTCGGAATAATTGATTTTCGACCTGCAAATTTTTTGGTAATGGAGTCCAGGTCCGTTGCTGGGAAATTGGAATAGTATCCGTCGTTAACAAGTAGACAATGTCCTGGTAATTAGGTATTTCTCCAATGTTTTCTATAGACACTAAAAAACGTTTCATGTAGTAATTTTCAACAGAGAAACTAGCCGGGTCAGGTAATTGACTATAAATTTCAGTGACATTAGGCAGGCTGGTATTTATCATGTTTCCAACATTTGATTTTTTATTGTGATAGATGGAATTTGCGACATCAATCGTACAGGTATAGACCAATCGAATATTTACGATTGAAACGAATAGTGCTAGCCAAATCTGAGTGTTGAAGAATCCTTGTATTGTGCAAAATGATATTATGATGGCAAGAAAAACAGTACATCCAGAAACACTAATTATTGAAATTGACGAATTTTCTAGACTAAAATCAATGAAAAATAGAGATAATAAGGCTAATACGATGATCAGCAATGCCGCATATGAAATCACTTTTGGTAATATCAATAATTGTCTGCCATAACGTCTTACTAGTATTTCATAATGAATTCCCGTTAATATTGATAGTGGACCGATTAAGGGTAATAATGACTCTGCTTTGGTCTCTGGTAAAAACCAAAAACAATAAAAAATTGATATGATAGTCGTCCTTAAGAACTGACATAAAACACCATCTTTTTCTAAAGGAATAAACGCCATACAAAATGCTGGCCAAGCAAGTAGGCTCCAGGGAAGATAATTAAGTAAACAAACTAGCGGAAACCTTATTAAATGGGTAATATAGTTAATTGTTGGCTCGTGAGACTTGAATTCACTAAAAAATGTCAGAATTCCTTCTTTCTGAAATGGAACAAATAAAATCCAAATGATAGTGAGCATTGTAAAACAACTGAAAGAGATAATATGATCACTTTGTCTTAATCTTAACCATATCTTTAACGGTCGTCGCAACCATAACAATGGGAAATAAAAAAAGAATATTGCAATAATTCCTGAAGTAAGGAATGCAAGATAAACAAAAATATGGGCGAAAAACCATGCATATAACCATAAATGTTTTTCTCTACTAAGGATATACCAAACTAACCAAGCCAAATTTAGAAATAATGCGAATAACATTTCTTGACCTCCAAAAATTCCCTTATTCAACGCGATAAAACTTGAGATACAGGCTGCGATAGATGCAGCACAGGCTCGAGGGCCGGAAACATTAAATGTCACATATCCGCATATTACGGATAAAAGAGCCAATGATAGAATACCTGGTAATCGTGTTGTCAGCTCATTATTCGGTAATACATTATATAAACATGATTGAATCCAGGATATCATTGGAGATATATTGATTTGTTTGTCTTGATATCTGGCAATGAAATATTCCTGGTTTTTAATCATTTCTTGTGCAATACAAGAATGAAATGCTTCCTCTACTGAAAGCTCAGACAACCATGAATTTGGCAGTGTTATAAGTAGGAATAGAAGGAAAAGAATACGTTTCCAATATTTCCCCAATTGGTTTTCTATGAACATATAGAATTTGCTGATTAGTTAGTTAAAGATGATAGAAAAGCATAGTTTGCAATTAATATATGCATTCTATTGAGGCAAATGCAAAATTCTAATTTGAATCCCGCTGTGGAGTGTAGATCAAGCGCATCAATCTTTTTTGGCACATTTTTGTTTTTGGGAAACTAATAGGTCGCACCTGCATTGCCAAAAGATTTACGTGTAGCTTATCTAGTTTCCAAAAATTAAAAACCTAGCAATCTGTCGGACTTTGGAAATCGTTGCGAGAAAATCGTCAAATTGAGAAAATTTTTGTTCAAATTTGAGGAATATATTGCAATATTCGGGACGCTTCATAGCGTCTCTTTTTTATTTTACACTTTTTTATCCATTGATGCGACGAAGACATACCACTACTTTAAATAAAATACAGCAATAAGTAGATTACTCAACGATTAGGCAGCTATTTCATCGACTTGAG
>JAJFLO010000370.1 GCA_021772675.1 Verrucomicrobiota bacterium
AAGCCCGACTCCTGACCAACGCGGTCAAAATAACCGCCTGGCACATCGAGACTGGGTTGGTGAAAATATTGGCAAACTATTACAAGAAAGCCGATCAGGATGGCCGTTCAACAATTGTTGCGATGTTGAAATCTACCGGCGCATTACGAGTTCAAAATAACGCTCTGCACATTACACTCGAAGCGCAAGCAACCCCGGCAAAAACAGAACTACTACGCCAGCTCTGCATCGAACTTAGAGCCCGTCAAGCAAAATTTCCCGGCTCCGATATGACCTTGATATTTGACGTTGCAGCATGAAAATTTAGAAAACGAAAATCGGACCATGTCCAGAGTTCTGAATTTCTGTAGCAGGATGACAGGTCACTACGAAAAAGGATATATGTGCAATTCCCGTCAATGCAGATATCAGCAAGAATTTATTCGTCGAAGAAGACAGTGCGTGGCTGAACGGCCGAACCGTTCTCATATTCATAGTCACCAATTCTCTACCAGTACTATAATGGTTTGTCTTTCGTTTCAGGATAAAAGATAGGTAAATCGATTTCCAGCTTGAGTTAATATGAGTTATTGTATGGGATTCTTTAACGAAAATTAACACTGGATTAGCGGGATTTTAACAGATAATATAAATCGGTAAACATCACCAGTCATCGTGCGAAGATCTACACGACTCCGTGTAACTCATTAGTGGCAAACTGCCATTGTCCCGAAAAACTGGTGATCTGAAATTGGGTTTCATAAATTGCTTGACCAGAAGAACCCGACTCAAATATTTCCGCTGTCAATATTTGCTCATTAGGTTCCACTTCTGCGGGATCGATCTTCAAACTATGATGTAACCACAAACGCCCATCAAATTGCCCAAAGCCATCATTCAGATGCTGCACTCTGTAGGGGATATAGTCTCCATTTGTGTCACGAAGCATCTGCGCATGATTGCGATTGGTTCGAAACCACAATTTAACATGATAATCTTTCGCGGCATCTAATCCCACGATTTTTCCCTCAAAGCGGATAGGAGAACCTCCCCAATTCGCCTCGTATAACCCCGTAAGTGAATGTGGCTCTGGCCCGGCTGTTGCTTTCCAAGATCCCGAATATCCTCCCACTACAAATTGGGTTGTATAAATACGGTCGTCAACCTGACCTTCTCGGTAAACAAACAGTTTCAAAATCTGGGTGCCGTTAGGTATCGGACCTGGATCAGTTGGAACCAGACTGTTGTGTATGCGAATTTCCCCGGAAAAGACACCTTCATCCAACGCATTTCGATCGATTTCGACATAATCTCGAGTAAGACCTCCATTTTCATCTCTCTGATTTTGGATATAGTCAGAATCCGTTCGATACGAGATCCTCACGCGATACGAATTGCTGGCATTATCTCTCCAATCCAAGCCACTGATTCTTCCATGAATGTTAGCGATAATTACGTTACCTTCAGTTGACACTTTAAGCCAAACCACGTTAGAAAAACCGTTAACTTGTGGTACCAAACATTCACAAGAGTTATTTGAACCTATTTGACCAAGCGGATAATCACGAAATTGATCAGTTGTGTCAATGTACCAAGTTGCCGTGGTACTCGATTCGAGTTTCTCAAAGAGATCCCCGATACTACCCGAACCATAGACAAATCCTTGATCTTCAACGAAACGATCAATATTCGCCCAGAAAGACTCCGCCAAAGAGTGAAAACAATCCGTGTAGGCCTTTCTTAAAGGCAGGTTCTTCTCTCTGACTTTCTCCACGAATTTCTTTAAGCCGAGAATGACACCAGTCGTCGCCTCAATATGAAAGATCTTACTTTGACTACCCGGCTGTGCTCTTTCGATATAGGGGTCTGAAAAGCTATCCTCGAAATAGTGAGTCCCGAGATACTGTTTTCCATCGACACTCATGTACTTGCCAAATATTTGGCAGGTATACAGCAATGACTTTGCTGTTTTCTCTAGTCGATCCTCAGTGAGTTGATCGTAATTCGCATGAAGTGCAAGCCAACTGCCGTTGTCGACCGCACTATGAACACTTGGTTTAATTTTGTCGTCCAGACCAGTTTGGACGTCCAGTCCAGTAATGATCGTTTCTTTGAGATCACTATACAGATGGGTGAACAAACCGTTGTACAGCTGATCTTCGCTGGCCTTCACCCGATTCCGCAGATTGTCTGGTAACTCCAATTGCTGGTGATTTTCTCCATTTAATGCGAAGTTGAATAGAGCCATCATATCTAGATTGTGTTCTGTAACAGTGTTGTTCGCTTTTTCCAATGCAAGATTGGGATATATTGAGTCCTTGAAATCACCATATGCATCACTTTCCTCGTAGCCAAGCAAATTTAAGAGCGGATTATAGAGTTTGGATTGATGTTCCACGAATTCGCGGGATAGGGTACCATGTGGAAGAAAATTTGTGGACGTCAGATACTTAGTGATATCTACGACTACCTGATCACTTAGACTACTGAGCGCCGCCAGTATATTTGGTGTCATCCCTGAAGTAAATAGCCCGGTGCGTTGGGACTGGTGGGGCAACATCCAATTAAGCATGCTACGATAGAGCTGCCTATAAGCGTTCTGTTTGCTGGGTGCCAGAGCTCTGAAAATATTGGATGCGATATACTTTGCAATACCGTTCAGTGCCCAAGCATTTGCACCGGTAACCAGCCTTGGATCTTTAAACCCGTCTCCATGACTGGTGCTTTGAGAAAAATGCCAACCTCGAAACCGCTTTGGTGTTTCATCAGATTGGTCCCTGACCTTGAGTGCTTCCTGAAGTAACCAATTAGCCAAATCGTGCGCCCGGCAATTCTCTGTCCGCGCCATTTGATGAAGGGCAATCCCCTGGGAATATACCCACACTCGCCCCCAGCAAACGAGTGCTTGTGTTCCTCGTTTTTCGATATCGGAAGCGGTCGCAATCGTTCCGGCTAGTGGACTCAAATATTCGCGCTGGGCACCTCGCTGATTTTGTAGCGTTTCCGAATCATCTAATGCCGCTGTTGCATCACAGGCATTGCCGTCCGCCCCACAGCATGTGGACTCCATACGTTTCCTTTCATTGAGTCCAACAGGACCGTAGAGTGTGTCCAATAATTGTTTTGCACGAAATTCATTTTCTGTTGCCATAATCTTTCCTTCCCATGCTAAGTAAATTTATTGACTTTCTGAAAGTGATCATCTGATCAAATTCCACCCAAAAAAACCGTGATATTTTGGAAATTCTTCATGCCCCTCAGTCATGTATTGCCTCACAGAATCCAATCACGAGACTGATTCGAATCATAGCTCAATCCACCGCCACTTAAACAGCTCCCATCGCTTACGCTGGGACGAAACCAGACTAGTAGTCTGTCGGACTTTGGAAATCGTTGCGAGAAAATCGTCAAATTGAGAGCATTTTTGTCCAAATTTGAGGAATATATTGCGCCCCGCGGGATCGACGATAATTTGAACAAAAATGCGCCAAGAATGCGGTTTTCGCAGTAGATTCCTTCCAAAGTCCGACAGACTGCTAGAACCCCTAATTGATCAACAGTGAATAACCCGCCCCATGTAACCGAATTTACCCTTCTTCCGTGTCGATTCAATCCGTAAAATTATTATTTTGTTTAGTTAGAGCCCATTCGAAAAGCTCTCACAATCACGCACGAGGCTAATTCGGATGAATTTTCGCTTTTTTGATGCAACGTTCGATGCATTAGTATCGGATTCGTATCAAAAAAGTTAAAATTAGCCGAAAGAGTCTGTCGCCCAAAGGGGTGGGGTGGATGGCACATATTTTTTTATTACGTTGGATAAGCAAATACCACCAAGGTATTTACGTGATTCAGCGTAATCAAAAAATGTCCACCATACGCTCCCAACGTGATTGCGATAGCTTTTCGAATGGGCTCTAGATAAGCTCGGCGTAAGTCCTTCGGGTGTGAATTGTCTGTACTGGATGGAGTTATATCTTTGGAGGATCGAGGCGTACAAAGGTGCCCTCCTATCTTCTAAGGATGCAAATCCGCCTGTACAGACAACCCAAAGGGCGGGCATTTCTTGCAGAATTTCATTTGCGTGGAAGACGACGATCCTCGGATCGACTTACTTCCATGCAAACGAAACTCCATCAAGAACTGCTCCGTGCCCACCC
>JAJFLO010000038.1 GCA_021772675.1 Verrucomicrobiota bacterium
TTTCTCCTTGGCATGAAGCATCCCCTTTTTTTTGAGTGAAATTGCATAGCAATTCAATGCTCCATCATAGTATCCCACATTTCCCCCATTCAAAAAACGAGAAGGATTACAGGACAAAATCAGGGGGGGGGCTAAACGATTACGGCAAAAATAGGTTGCTGCTGCACTCCGAGTCATTTGGGATTTGCTTGATCATTGTTGCCTCCATGGTAACTTAAATTAGATTTTAAATTATTGCAAGATAACATGTTACGCAATTTATCTAAGTCCAATTCCGTGAAGAATATAGAAATTTTATACTCAAAATACCCTTTTCGAATGGGCTCGAGTTACTGCCTAAAAACACTAGTATTTATTAGTTATTTTTCAAAAACCCGACTTTTCGGTCAGGCACTAAGTAATATAACTTAACATAAAAGGAAGGTCTGCCTTCTCATACTATCTCCAACAACTGCAACTCCATTTTTTAGTTTGAAACCCTAAACTTGGCGACAATACTGCATTACTCATTCCCGCGAAAATAATCTACCTGAAAAGTCTGACTTCGGGGATATCAGTCCAAAGTTCAACATTTTGATTATCGTTTAACGCTAACCCAGCGGGCAGCTGTTTTGGGTAATTTATAAGTTCCAAAATTATGTCTTTTTTAGAATCTCCGCAAACAGCGATTACAATTAATTCAACATTTGCCAATAATTTAGGACTCACTGATACTCGGTCAAATCCCAGTTGATTTTTAACTGATAAAGTATACTCATCTTGAAACAAGGCGTCGTTTTTGTTGAAAATTGATGCTGTATGCCCATCAGCACCTAAACCAAGTAATCCAAAACTAACCTTTCCTTTAGATTCTAAGTAATTTTTCAACTGGTTGTCTATTTGTTGTTGTGCCCCTTCAAGACCTAATTCTGTTTTTACGCGGAATACCTTTGACGATTCTATTCCCATATTATCAAGCATTGGTTTAGAATTGCCATAATTACTATCTTTAGAGTCAGATGCCACAATACGCTCATCACTATAGAAAATATGAAGGTTTTCAGAAACAGTTAGGGGTAAAGTAGATAATTCTTTGTAAATGGGCAAAGGAGTTGAACCACCTGAAAGCATCATTGCATGTTTACAACCAAGATCACTACACATTTGATCTATCAACAATTTTTTTAGATTTGCGTTTAGATCTTCTCTGTTATCAAAGTGTTTTAGTTTAATCATAAATACTGGTACCAAACTTGGTTCCTTTTGTTAGTTGAACAGCATTAGAACACCTTTTGAACAATGCCAAGCATCTTTTGGTTTTAATTCTGTGAGGTTTCGAGTTTTCCTAATGTTATTAAACTTTCAAGATCCTCAAGTTCATCTGGCATATATTTATCGATGAGACTCCGAACCTCATTAAGCATCGATTCATCAGCGAATCCTAGCATCCTACTTATATCTGCAATATCCTGTGTTCGACCAGACTCAAGTTTCATTATTACCAAAAATGGTAAATCAATATGTGGCAGACCATCCGGGCCAATCTTGTTAGTCTTAATCGCGTTCTCAGCCCAAGGAGCCTGAGACACAATAATATCAAGCATAGTACCTTCAGGCAATTTCCAGGTAACACCACCAATAGAAAGTGGACCAACATATTCACACGACGAATCTTCTAGCTCCTTGTCCAAATATGATGACTCATCCGAGAATACCAGTATACCCACATCTAACGTCATTCGTTCAGGCATATACATTCTTGTTGCCATACCACTGACAATAACGTAGGGCGTCTCTTTGAGTATTTCATCCAATTTTGGCAGTTTCTGCGTGAATTGTATTTGTTTATCCCTCGGAATCTGACTGCCACTACCTTTTTTGATCTTCTTTTTCGCCATACGAATCAAAAATTTACGTTTAGAAATTTTATCATTTAACAAATGCATATATGTATTGACTTTGTACGGTACAAAAGCAATATTCTATTCCTTCTGGTCAGCCACCGTCACTCAGGTAGCTATGGCGAGGCTCGTGCTGAGAGAAACCATTTTGAAACTTGTGCTAAGTAGACATTAATCACGAAAAAGTTCATATATAAAACTTTGACATATATCCCCAAAAAAGGGTTATATGTCAGGGCGATTCGATTCAAATCTGCAACATATTAATTTACCCCGAGTTATTGCAAATTTACTCGACATTTCGTACATCGTTGCCATAGTATATTGCAGGGTGGGTATCGCCACTCATCAAATTCAACGCAGATTTGCTGCCGTACTATGTCAGGAAGGTTGCCCTTTATGCGTTTATAGGCCCCCATCTGGCTGGATTTGACTAAAATTCGATCCGCCGGAGGCAGTTTCTGAAAACAGCGCGGAAATAGAATCGAATTGCCCTGGGGTTATACGCCATATGCAAAAAATAACAAATTTAAAGTTGGTAGTACATATTGCGTTGAAACTTTATCCCAAATCCCCTTAAAACACATTTGAAAAAAGGAAATGTTTATATTGGTCCGGAACTGCCAAAGGCATAAGGCTTTGGCTTGATCTTTTCTTGTTCCAGACGGTTTAGTATTGGTGTTACAATATTCCATGATGCATCAAGTTCATCAGCCCGAATAAATAAACTTCGATCTCCTCTTAGTACATCTAAAATTAATCGTTCATAGGCATCGGGTACAATTTGTTGAAACGCTGACGCATAGTGCAAATTTAATTTAGCTTCTTCGAGTTGATGATCCAAACCCGGAAGTTTGTTGATGATATTTAGTTCAATCGCTTCGTTAGGCTGAACACGAATGACTAGACTGTTAGACTTGATGTCCCCATAACTGTTAAAAATAGAATTGGAAATAGTTTTGAATTCAATCCGAATTTCTGTCATACTGGAACTTAATGCTTTACCTGCTGTTAAATAAAATGGAACACCTTGCCAACGGTCATTGTTAATCGATAATGTAGCTCTTGCATACGTCTCAGTTATCGAATCATTTGGAACATCTGGATCTTCGAGGTATCCCAATTCGCTTTTCCCATTTAATGAGGATTTAGTATATTGACCAACGGTAATATCATCTAACTCTAGAGGATTAACTGCTCTTAGCAATTCAACTTTTTTATCACAAATAGATTCTGCACTAAAATTATCGGGCCTTTCCATCCCGACAAGGGCAACGATCTGCAATAAATGGTTCTGCATAACATCCCGGACAATTCCAAAATTGTCAAAATACCCGGCTCGCCCCTCACATCCGATTTTTTCTGTCCAAGAAATTGATATAGAATCGATAAACTGATTATTCCAAAGCGGTTCAAAAATAAGGTTGGCAAATCGTAAAATCATCAAATTTTGTATCACTTCTTTGCCAAGATAATGATCTATTCTATAGGTTTGCTCCTCGTCGAAAATTTCCGAAAGAGAATCTATCAATTTTTTTGATGATTCACTATCACGGCCAAATGGTTTTTCTATCACAATCCGCGACCATCGTGCTTGTGATTGGCTTCCTTTAGTAAACGTGTGATAAATTGAATTGGCAGACTCAACAAAAATTGATGGTGGGATTGCCATATAAAAAAGTGTATTTTCATCTGGAAACCCAATGTCATTAATCCTCTTTTTTAGTTCTGTAAATGAGTCGATGCTATTATAGTTCCCGGATACATAAACACATTTATCCAGGAAATCATTCATTTTTTCGTGACATTTATTTTGTTCAGGTTCGTATCGACATGTTAGAAAACGAATGATGGTGTCTCGAAACTTCTGATCATCTAAATCTGTTCTGGCAAACCCGATTATAGATATTTGATCGGGCAGGAGTTCATTACAGTACAATGAAAATAATGCAGGTATTAATTTACGCCTGGTTAAGTCGCCTGAGGCTCCGATAATGACAATATTACATGGTGTTGAACGATAGGGCATGAGAGAGTAATAATTATATTAGATTTATGATTGTTGATTTAATAATCTTGAATTGTGAAAAGTCTACCATTGAGTAGCTTCGTCTGTTAACATTTATGATATTTGAAGTTGATCGGCACTTTACAATGCCTGTTGTACGATGCAAAAAATCTTTTGTATGAAACCAATCTGATTAATTCATCCGGCTTCTACTTCGTGCGCATATTTTACTTCATACAAGAGAGTTATGAAGAACTCAAAGACTTGAAATAGTTAACTATTCCTTCACCTTGGGAACCTACAATACTCATTGATCTAAAGAAAGCTAAGCACTCTCGTAACGAAATCGCATGAATTAATTAGGCTAGTCTGTCCTGAAATGGCTAAATGTAAAGCGACCATTCCTGGCTGCTATGTCATTTACTGCTCAGATCCCGCAAGGCGGTGGTCCGATTTACTTTTACTGCGGCAATTTCGTGCAATATGGCCATTCCAGAACAGACTTTAACTCCAAACCCTGTGAATTTAATCTGGTGTAATGGAACTTCATTGCGAATTAACGAGTTAGAGTCAATTTAAACATGCCACCTGAATATGAAAACTCGGGAGTATTTTTTCCTGAATTTTCAGATTCAGATATGATTTTTAATGTGCCACTACCCCAGTTTTCAAACAGTCCCATCATATAAAAAACCTTTGCTATCAATTTATTTCCTGGCCTAGATGGATGATGAGTTTTTAGTTTATCAATGGTAATCGTTGGTGCAAATAACTGCCCAGGATTCGCAAATAGCAACGACGAAGGCCGTAATTCTATCGTATTTTTATATTTTGCCGGTAGTCACGATGGACTATCATATTAACGATTGATTCTCGAAAGACTGAAATTGGATACTCATAACTTTCATTTCGATATACGGACTGTTTCTCGCTCCTTTTGGGTAAATTATCCATCAAAAACCCCAGGGCTGAATTAAAATTACTTATGATATTGTCTTTATATTCTTTGTCATCCTCAATCACATCGTAGTTATCATCAGACGTAAATTTACCGCATTTTAATTCAAAATGATTTGAATAAAACCTCTCAGGATTTTTACCAAATAATAGCACTGCGGCATGTTTAATACCTGATTCATCCATCAGATCAAGTTTTTTTAATATTGTCTCCGTTGGTAAATACAAATTTTCATTTAGCTCTCTTACTGAATAGGCAGTCTCAATGAACTGGCTCAATGCTTCTCTGGAAATGTCATTCAAAGTTGCATTCTTATTGATTTGATAATCAAACCCATAGCCATTAAATCGCTGTTGTAATAACAACTCATATTGCTCTCGATATATTCTTTGATTTGCAGTGCCCACACGTATGTAGGGTCGTCCACAGGCTAAATGAGGTTTCAAAGGACTTTCTTCAACCGTTGCCAGCACACATGATTTTCCTTTATAAGTTACACATTCAACTGTAGGATAAATTTTAGGATCCGTGTTTAGTTTAATAACATTTGCAATATTTTTGAGGGTATCATCTGATACATCCTGACCGACGACATTGCAGTCATCGGTAATCCCGAATATGAGATATCCGCCGTGTTTATTCAAAAATGCAACAGTGGTTTCGATCCCCTCCTTTAACATTGACGTTGATTTTTTAAACTCAATTGTTTCGGATTCACCACCAGATATTAAATTTTTAAATTCATGATTTAACATTTTTTACAAATAGATATTTAGCCTGATTAATTCATCAGGATTCTACTACAAGTACATATTCTGCTCCACCCAAATGACCTATGAAGAACTAGAGAATTCAAAATAGTTTACTATTTCTTCATCCTCGATACCTTCATAAGTAGTTTATCTGAAGCAAACAAAGCACTTTCGCAACAAAACCGCATGAATTAACCAGGTTAGATTTGAGATTTAAGACTTTATATTTTTATAAAAAACCTACAACACTTTCCAATTTCGTAAATCTGAGTTCTAAAAATGTGAACAGATAGTTCAGTGCTTGACTGCAGTGATTAAAGAATACTTCTATTCATAGGTTATACTTTTATTTTGGAAAAGTAACTTTTACTTGTTAGTTAACTCGGACACGATTGATACCAATGTTACTAAAGTTAAGGATTTTCAGATATTGTTTATGGCTAAAGCTGGTTGGAATACACAACCTAAGTTGAACGAAGTCGCTACGCGACAGAGCGGGATTCTCGCCATTTTTCACGCTTCTTTGTTTTATTTTTCGACCACTCCGACAATTGTTGGCAGCAACGGTTTCTGATCACTTGATCATGCTATATTCCGTATATCGGTT
>JAJFLO010000371.1 GCA_021772675.1 Verrucomicrobiota bacterium
GATTTCGAGATTTTGTCAACATCGACGTAGAAATCTGCGCCGTCAGCCTTGAACGACTCCGGTTTTCAAAAACAATAGCACCCTGACTAAAAATCAGGGCATAAGATTGCGGTCCTAAAATAATTTTGCAAATCGGTGTCATGTATAAACCTATTTGGCGGCTGTAATTATTACAACAACGAATAAGGATCGACATCAATCGTCACGGTTATCTTTTGGGGACATTTAATTGAAGTAAAAAACAGCTTTATATATTTACTTAGTGTCATGATTTTCTCAGTGCACATCAGGATTTGATACGTGTACAATCCGCGTTTCTTTAGAATTGGGCTGGGCAGTACAGGCGAACAATTAATGTCCTTTGGAATTTTTGACGTCAGCAACTCAAAACAATAGTCCGCGTGACTTCTGACCTTTTCTTCATTATCTCCCTTAAATGACAGCAGTAACAAATGGGCTTTTGGTGGCAATTGCAACTGTATCCTGCTTTTTATTTCTTTTTCAAAAAAGACCACATAATCCTGATCGATTGCAGACATTAGGATTGGGTGATACGGAGTATATGTTTGTACAATAACACGTCCAGGCAAATCGCCTCTACCAGAACGTCCTGCAACCTGCACCAGTAATTGGAAGGTTCGTTCACCAGCTCTGAAGTCGGTTAAATTCAGGCATTGATCGGCAAAAATGATGCCGACGACTGTTACATTTGGAAAATGAAGTCCTTTTGCAATCATTTGTGTTCCAATCAAAATATCAATTTCGCCAGCTCGAAATGACGTTAATGCGTGACGATATGATTCTTTTTTTGTCATGGTATCCGAATCCATTCTCAACGTTCGCGCATAGGGGAATATGCCTCTAACTGAGGCTTCTATTTTTTCTGTTCCTAATCCGCTAAAGCGAATTCCGGGGTCGTTACATTCAGGACATTTTTTGGGCGCTTTAATGACTGCCCCGCAAAGGTGACAAATCATCTGAGATCGCGACTTGTGGTAAGTATAATTCATTGTGCATTCTGAACATTCTCCGACATAACCACATTTCATACATTGGAGCTGTGTTGCGTATCCACGACGATTAAGGAATAACATAATTTGTTCCCCATTTTCCAAAGCGTCATTAACTTCTGTAATTAGCCGGCGGGAAAATATCTGATGTCTTTCGTTTTCTGCATTTTCCACAGCTAAATCAACAATATGCATTTTGGGGAGCTGTTGTTCTTCAATGCGTTGCGTTAGTGTCACCAAATTATATTTTCCCTGTTGAGTATTATGATAGGATTCAACAGATGGAGTTGCTGTACCCAGAATCACGGTCACATTTTCAATTTTCCCTCGCATGACGGCTACATCTCTAGCCTGATATCTCGGTACGTTGTCCTGTTTATAACTGGTCTCATGTTCTTCATCGACGATGATCAGTCCCAATTTTTGAAACGGAGCAAAAAGAGCTGAACGAGCACCAACGACGATTTTTACACGTCCGTTATTGATCTTATTCCATTCATCAAATCTTTCGCCAGGGCTTAAATGACTATGAAGAACACTGACTTGATCTCCAAACCGACTTCTAAATCGTTCCGTTGTTTGGGGTGTCAATGCGATTTCTGGAACCAAAACAATTGATTCCAGATTTTGCTTTAGGCACTCAGCAATACTCTGTAAATAAATTTCAGTTTTACCACTTCCAGTAACACCAAATAGGAGTATTACATCTTTTTCGTCACTGTTTATGCTACGAATAACTTCACTTAAGGCATTTGATTGTTCTGTGTTTAATTTTAAGGGGGAGGTCGGAATAATATGATCGTTTGCAAATGGATCCCGCTCTTCAATTACATCTTCTATGGAGATATAACTTTTTGCTTCCATTGATGCTATCGCCGTATAAGAAATTTTACATTTTTTGACGACATCTGTCAGAGAACATTGCCCGTTTTGCATTAAGAACTTTAGCGCATCGGCCTGTTTTGGAGCCTTTTTACTGAGAGTTTGCAATATGATAGGTATATCATCTTCATTTTTTAGATGGATGATTTTACGTTTTTTTTCTTTAATCAGCCGTCCCCGTACAGCGGCCGGAAGCAACGCTGTAATTGCCTGTTCTCTGGTGCAGCAATAATAATCTGCCATCCATTTTCCTAACTCGATCAGAGGAGTGGATATCATTGGTTTGTCACCGATGATGCCTTCAAGATCTTTTAGGGTAGGGTAGTCACTTTTTTCAGGAAGATCTATGACAAACCCATTTCTATTGCCGTTGCCAAATGGAATTTTAACCATAGAACCAATGTCAATATTGCTGGCTAAATGTAGTGGAATATTATAGTCGAATGTTTTATCCAGAGAAAGGTTTATGATAATTCTGGCAATATTATAGTGGGTGGGCATAAATGTTCACAAGTGTCGGCAGTTAACTGAATCGGTGTTGAGGTGACAAAACAATAAATATTCTATACTGCAAGCAGTAGGTTTTTTGACATTCGTTTGTCATTCCAGGCAACAATTTTTAGAAACCTGTCGAAAACCTGAAGGCAGTCGGTATATATCATATTCCGGAAATTCGGTAAGTAAATAAGACGATTAATTCTTAGCCTGATTAATTTAACGTATAGGAATTTCAAAATTGAGGCTGATTTAAGTTAACTCATGATAATATATCAAATGACTTTAATTGACAATTTTTCCATAAGATTATTCGGGGCGATCTGTTATATTTTCTATTTTATTTCATGGTATCGATATTTTTCTCATTTCTGTCTTTGTCAATGGCAGACGGATTACTCAAGGCACTCGCAGCATCAACGGACAGAAAATCAATGAATGACTATGGACCATCATTGCAACTTGAGCATTGCAAGGATGAGCGTCTTCCATTTTCTGGAACAAGCGTAGTGTTATTGTGCATTAATACTGTCATCATCTCGGACAATCACGATAAAATTTATGATATTTATTGCTCTATTGATATTGATAGGTTATCCATCGACCTGTTTCAACATTGCGCTGGATCATAGCCAATTTTTCCTCTGTTTTGTCCAGCAGGCATAATCAATTAGAATGAGCCTGAAGGTGATTTGGTGGATGTTTCATTTGTCCCATAAATGACAATATGGGATTTTTTTTGACTTTTGTAAGTCCCTGATTGCGGCTTGTTCTGTTCTATGGTTGACCGTTTGTGTCGGTTGTTCGACAGTTTGGATTTGACGGAGAGAGGAGGGATTCGAACCCCAGACTGAATTTTTCACGGAGTTGCTATGGCGGAAATTCTATTTTAGCCAAAGGTATTGGAAACTATAAAATCAATGTAGTGTTATTTATCGCAATAATGATGGTGCAGGGAAATGTTCTGTTAGTTTCAATTTATGCTGCACGCTTTGTAAAATATTTATTTACTGTGAATTGAGAATGGTGGTAGGGGAAGGACTCGAACCTTCGAAGGCTACGCCAGCAGATTTACAGTCTGCTTTTTTCACCAATAAAACAACCAAATTGTGCGTGTTATGTGCTTGTAATTGTCATTCGTTGTGTCAATATTTGCCAGTTAATGTAATTATAATGCCAAACTGGAGAATTCATCATGTCACGTACAACAAAAGGCCGCATATACAAGCGAGGAAGTATATACTGGCTTCAATATTATGTCAACGGAGAAGAAAAAAGGCAATCTCTTGATACCGGAAATAAAAAAAAGGCTGAAAAGGAACGGAATAAAATTCTCAAACCAATTCAGCTTGGCACACAGTCTGATAAAATCCGATCACTTCTCCATGCACTTGATGATACGAAAAAAGATCAAGAAGATGCAGAACGTCAAGCAACAGGTTATTTGACAATTAAAAACACCTGGGATGCATTTAAGAAGTCGTCTAATCGGCCAGATACCGGCAAAGAAACATTAATACAGTATTCATTTCAATGGAATGCATTTACCAAATGGCTTGCAGAATCTCACTCTGAAATCATAAAACTGGTTGATCTTAAACCATCTATTGCTGAAGAATATGCTTCTTTTTTAAAGATGAGTAGTTTATCAGCAGGCACTGTTAACAAGCATATTAATTTATGTAAGCTTGTAACCAGGACATTAGCTAATAAAGAGGGTATTAAAGAAAGCCCCTTTGCTAACATCCAATCGTTAAAATCTAAACAAAATCACCGCAAAGAATTTACTTGGGAAAAATTGTGTGAGATTTGCAGTGCGGCTGAAGGTGAAACCAAAATCCTGTTATTTCTAGGAATATACACAGGATTACGACTTGGTGATTGTTGTCTAATCAAATGGAGCGAAATTGATTTGATTCAACGATGGATAAAAAAGGAACCAAGTAAAACAGCAACACAAGGTAACGATACTGTTCAGATCAAGATCTCTCAAGACTTGTATCAGTTCTTAATTGAAGTCCCAAAAGATAAAAGGGAGGAATATTTATTACCTGAATTCGCAACGAGATACCGTATAAGACGTGATCTTGTTACTGATATTATCCAAAAATTATTTGTCGATTGTGATGTGCAAATTTATAAATCAGGTACTGGACCAGGCACTGGAAAACGAGCGATACTTCAATATGGTTTTCATTCATTAAGACATACATTTGTCAGCTTTAATAGGAATGCTGGTGTTTCTCAATCGGTAGTCATGGCAATGGTTGGACAACGAACAAGAGCTGTTAACGACAATTATACCCATGTAGGGAATGATGCAATTGGTGAGGCAATAGACCGGTTGCCAAGTATTGGAGATTCGAATGGACAGCCATATAGGTTAGACAAAGGTAAAGAGATTGAACGGTTATTGCATAGTATCACTCATGAAAACTGCTATGAGATCAAGGACAAAATATTACAGTTATTGTAATTAACTTATGCTGTTGAATATTATTGTATTATTTATTCGGTATCTTATTCTAATTATGGCTTTATATCTTAATCCGAAGTAATTACAATACATAATATTTGAGAACAATTGATGACTGTTAATCGTAACAAAGAGTATTTAGTAAGTTTAGTTCAAGAATTCTGCAAACTCCCTCATGAAACAGAATGGGTAGAGTTTAAACATAATGACGCAGAACCAAACAAAGTCGGAGAATATATATCTGCCTTGGCGAATTCTGCTGCGTTATTGGGTAAAGTTAATGGATATCTGGTATGGGGTATCAATAACAAGACGCATGAAATTATCGGATCTTCTTTTCATCCATCTACTAAAAAGGTAGGTGGCGAAGAGCTAGAAAATTGGTTGCTTCGTTTATTCACTCCTAAATTAGACTTTCATTTTTATGAAATTGAAATTGATGAGAAACATGTAGTATTATTGGAAATTGGAGCTGCATTTCGGCATCCTGTTAAATTTAAGGAACAGGAGTTTATTCGTATAGGTTCCTACAAAAAGAAATTAAAAGATTACCCTGAAAAAGAGCGAGAACTTTGGAGGTTTTTTGACCACACTCCATTTGAAAAACAGATAGCAGCAGAACACGTTGCAAGCGAAAATGTTCTTCGTTTTCTGGACTACCCCGCATATTTTGATTTATTGAACCAACCACTCCCTGAATCGCGAGATTCAATATTATCGTCCTTGGCATCTGATGGATTGTAACCGTTCAGCCCCCCCGGTTTTCCTTTTTATTAGCGCTGTGCTCTGCTGGAGCAGCTATGCTACGGCAGCAGCGGGAATTGGGGGGGCATCGTGGCCGCGTCGTCTTTCAGAGATGACATGTGCCAGATAATTC
>JAJFLO010000372.1 GCA_021772675.1 Verrucomicrobiota bacterium
TGAGACGGGCGCTCTGAAAATTGGTGGTTTCGGCAATCTGAAAGTCTCTTTTTTCTCAAAAGACAACAGTCCACCTACTGCTCGTAACCATTTTATTCTTCAAAAAGAGTTGAGACCATTGGTATTTTTCCAGGGATAACCAGATGCTATCATACGTTCAGTCTATGTGGATTTTCCTATGCTGTGAGTAAGGCCCAATTTCTCTAATCAACACTGTTCGCACTATCGTAGCAAGAGTAGGATGATACAGAATTCAGGTCTATTCGAATCTGTTCATATCTTTCCAAACGGCTTTACTATTGGTGACTGTTGCCAGGGGGACTCGGCTTTATTCAATTATCATTAGACGGCTCTCTTCCCGACAAAATAAGACCTTGAAGAAAACGAGAAGAAAATGATTTTTTTTTATATATTTTAAGAAAATACAAGGAATAAGAAATTTTAATATGAAGATTCTAGAAAAAGAAGATAATATTTCAAATTGCCACGTTTAAGTAGTTTTCACTGTGCCGGTGGCATTCCCAATGTTTTTTGCAATAGCTAACACTTTCTCATAGTGATCCTTCGCTTTTGTGAAGTTCCCAAGACTCCTAAAAACAGTGCCTATATTCCCCAGATAAACTCCTTCTCCCTCCTTATCCTCAATGACTTGCGCAATATTTAATGCTTTCTCATAATATCCTTTCGCATTCTCATAGTCTCCAAGACTAATGCTAACAATTCCCAGATTTCCAAGCAACCTTCCTTCCCCTCCCCTATTACCTTCTGGCTGCCAAATTTGAAGTCCTTTTTTATAATATTTTTCAGCACGTGCATACTCCGAAATCTTTAAGAAAATTTGTCCAACCATAAAAAAACGACTTATCTCATCCATTTTTTGAGACCAACTGTCGATCTGGACTTTCCATGGGATCTTTGTTATTTCTGTTTTCCGGTATTCCTCTTCATGAAAAATTTGGTTCCAGACTTTTTTGACCAAATCATCTGTGTCAAAGATAAATCTTTTCTCTTGATATTTTTCAAACGGATTCGGATTTTTCTGCTTACTACTTTTGTCCTCAGGGTCAGGATCAGGGTGCTGAATGTAAAAGATATTTTTGTGATTCGGTTCCAGTGACTGGATCTGTGGTGAAATATCAAAGACATCCGAGGAAGTGTATCCTAGAACCAAAACATTCTTCGAGGGACCAGCCGAAAAAATGTACTCAAGCACCTTTCGGCTTCTTTGTGAATAATACTGTTTCGAAACTCTCTTTAATGTGACTGCCAATTTCTCTTTATTTTCGATACTTCCATGAAGTTTAATGACTTGAACTTTGGTTACATTCCAGTTAATTTTTTCCCACTGTTCTTCATGATCAAACACTTCAAAATCCTCATCCCTTTTTAAGCCTTCTTCATCCTACGGGATTTCAATCAATTGATCAAAGTTTGTTGTAACAATGGTTTTTAGCTTCCCGATCCTGGCTAATTTTGCCATTAACCTGTGATTCTTGTTCGGCTTCGCTCCTTTATAAATATCCAATAAGCCATCAGTTGTTTGACTATTTTTGATTAGAGTTTCCATAAAAGATTCAAATGGAAGGTTCCCCTCCAGAATAACAGTTTTGTCTTCCCTTTGAACATCCAACTTTGTTAAAATCTCTTCTTTGAAACTTAAACCGGTTTTGAGGCTGACTGCACGATTATCTTAATCATAATCTTACTCTTAATCTTGATTAAAAAACGGTTCAAAGTTTCCTCTTATATTAACCAATACCGAGAATCGGAGGCCTTGATAGTCGCTTCTTTGAGATAAGGCACTGTAGGAATTCCTGAATTCAGAGAAATCCCTGCTCCGACAAAGAAGACCGTTTCTTCAGCCTGAATTACCGGTATAATTATATCATTTATATAATCTTTAGCGAGACTCAATCGGTTCTTCTATATTTTAGATTGCCACCTAAGAAAAAATCAAACCTGAAGTATTAAAACAATACCATTTTGAATTACAGATCTTCTCGGATATCTGGAAAAGACCTATCGAAATTTTTAACGATATCGTAGGTGCGTTCACGCCCAAAACATAGTCTTGCTATCGCTTTGCCTGTTAGTTAGCTGCTTCTTTACATATCGTTCTTGTAGACAAGGCGTTGAGAATCGGCGGTTGAAAATTAAATTATTTTTTTTAGGCTAAATTCCAGATTTTCATAATCATAATCTGAATCAAATAAACGGCTCCAAGTTTCGTTTTGTATTAATCGAAAAAGAGAATCGGATGGCCTCGAAGGTGGCTCCTTTATGACTTAACCCGACCTTCCTCGGTTGAGTGCCAAATTCGCCAATAAATGCCAAAAATCGGAAACTTTCCATGATTCAAAAAAGTCATTAATACATTTATTTAAATAACTTATGAATTTTATAAAATTTTTCTAATCGGAATGTAGTTACTATAAGTGATATTTTTTTGTGTTGAATTTCGAAAAATCGCATTTTACTGTAATTGTCGAGGTTTTGTAGTGATTCATTTACGTTTTTTTGACAATTTGAGAAAATTCCAGTGATTTTCAATAACTTATTCTATTTGACGCCGAAAAAATCAACGACTTTGTAGTTACTTAAAAACATTGTTGTTGATTACGAAGGACTTACAACTCAATCAAGGAAACTTGACTTAACAGAGAGTATTGGTTCCTAGTGGGCTAATATGTTATATTCGTGAAAGTTGTGGAAGATTGTCAAAATAAGAGTTCTGGGAATATAGAGCTAAATTGTATTGCATGGCAAGCGAGGCAATCCAAATGTTATTGGTCGGCATAGGACTAACTAAGTTGATAAAAAAGTCCGGAATTCCTCTAATTGTATATTGAATACCCTTCATGCCTAGAATATCCGCATTACATGCATACAATTCAATCAATTACAAGATTCACCTATTTATCAGGACATGGCCTGAAATTAGCTGTGAATGAGATGTTCCAAATTAAACTCATTCTGTAGCAAATAAGCATCCCTGTGTTAGATTCCCAGCGCCAGCTTCCGGCGCCGTTTTCTTTGGTTTGCTCTTTGTCCGGGAAGTACTTTTTTTCTGTGATTTCATTTTCTTTAATTCCTTGTCGATGAACAAGGACTCCTGACGTTTAGCACCAGTAATCTTCTGATATCGCTTAAGCGCGATGGTGATGGTCTGATTTGTCCAGAGACAATTCTTTGATGTCCGGAACCCGGCATCGTTCAGTTTTTTCGCCGTCTGTAGCATCGTCAACCCCTTTTGGCGATGTTTCGCTGCGATGTTGCAGACTTCGCCAAAAGTCTCCAGCCAACGTTTTTCCAGGGTTATGCCAGCCTTCAATCGTTTTGCTGCCGCCTGCTTTTTCATCTCCGCGTTTTTCCGGGTTTTCGCCTTTTCTAATTCTGCCTGTTGTTTCGACAGCTCTTTTTCTTCCTTTAGTCTGCGATGCTTTCGTTCCGCAGCCTTTTCGGCCATGTCGCGATAAATAGCGCAAGTTTGTTCACACCGGGCTTTGAAAGGATTATTTTCGCAACCGCATTCAAAAGCGACTCCGGCTCTGTCGATGTATTTGATATTTGACTTGGTACTGTGGCGAATTCGCGACGGCGAACTGGAGGACAGGGCGGAAAGTACATTCACAGCATAGTCAATCAACCAACCCCGGCATTCGTCAGTGGACAAACCGGCATGTTTAAACCAACTCGCCAGGAACTGCGTTACTTGTTGACGATCAGGCAGGGGGTCCGCCGTGCCAAAACGGGAATTGCAAATGCCGTTTTTTGCCAAGTCAGCGATACAATAATAAAGTCTGTCTTGATGTTCTGGTCCCAAAAGCAATTTTAATTGATCCAGATGTTTTTTGTCAATGGCAGTGTCTGCTGACTGAGTTGAATTTTTCATGAAAAATGCGGGCTAATTGAAATGGTCTCAATAAACGTTCGGATTCTCGCAATATTGACTGCATGAGTAGATAGTAACTTATCCGCAACGGCAGCTGAGTCTTCTTGCTCGTTCAGCCAAATCTTAGATTTAGTCCTGCTCAGCGCATACGCGCGTCAATTTAAGATGTAACCAATTATAACCAAAAAAATTAAGACCAATTTTACAGCATGGATCTGGAGCTTAAGCTTCAGCCTACTGAGAAACTGAAAAAGCAAGATAGGGAACTGGAAATAAAGGTTGACACTTATCCCGAATTCAGGATTCACTGCCCTGCTTCCAGCAGAGCCTATCTCGCGGCACTCGGCTGAACTCCAAAAAAATACGGCAATCTAAATACCCTTTTACTCCTATAATGTTGCGCCTTAAGTGAGTGTGTATTCAAAATGTGAGTGACTTTGGTGAATGCCCAGGTTGAGTTAAAAGTAATGCGGTCATTCTTGGCTGCGCACATGTTATTCAGCCAGGAATGGCCGATTTACTATTTGTCACTCACATTTTGAATACACACTCGCCTTAAGTTTACGTGTATGCGCTCAGTGTGGAACTACCTAACTTTTACCGTTGACCCGGATTTAAAACCTCACTCACAAAATAAAATCACATTCACGAATAAATTGTGAAGCAATTTTCCTAGTGACATTATACATAAATATCCGGAGTGTCAACCTGACAAATGTTCTTAAACGTTGAATTCAGCTTCCCGGAAATATTTTGCGAATCGCCAAGGTCATAGAACGTCGCGAGTGTAGAAGAAATAATGAGTCCGTATTGATTTTGCGAGTGGTAAAAAGTATCTCGGTTTATGTGAAGCTTCACATAAACCGAGATACTTGCTACTACGGTGTCTGACAAAGTCGAATACCACCGTATCAATGCTATGATGCTGCCAAAAATAACCATTGTGTTTTCCGTCGTCATCGTCGAAGCGCTGAAACAAGCAAAGACGCGACTCGTCACTTCCGTGATGCGATCCACTCTTGCAGTGTAATACGATCGCTTCTATGAGTAGCTCGCTCAGTTAAGGTCAATATAACCGTCCTTTGTTATCCAGGGGACATTGAGTTTTTTTAATATGTCCCTGAATCCGTGAAGGTTTTCTTTGAATGTAGTTGCGAGGCAGTAAGTATTTAGCTGTAGTGACTACTGCAACTGCTTACTAACGAAGCAAATGCATTTAAAGAAAGCCTCCGCGAAGTGGCGACAAATTGCTAATTTGTA
>JAJFLO010000373.1 GCA_021772675.1 Verrucomicrobiota bacterium
TTGCATTCGAATAGACAAAGATCATAACTCATGATATTTCAATAAGATGCATATTGTGGTGATGAATAATGTATAATCTCTTAAATTCCAAAAACTTACTAATGCATTCGTCACCACGCCGTGTAACCTATTATGGTTAAGTAGGCTGCAATACAACGCTAATATAAATGTAAATTATTGTCATTGAATAAATTATATATAAACTGTGTAGCTTGAGCTTCACGGCATCTATGTCCAATCCAAATGACGAAAAACATTGAAATATTGCAATGTTCCTGCTGCTTTTCGCCATTCAGATCGCCCAAACCTGACATAAATCTGAGCGCGAAATTATCCAAGTTATTTATTTGTGAGTCCTTAACTCAAATCATTGACACTTTTATCCCATGAACTGTTACAATTTTCTTTCGGCTTCGTCTTCAAACGTTTTCACCGTTCTGGTGTAGAGATTTTCCGCTTCTTTTGAAGAATTTCCGACAGCGGTGAATCCGAAACGACCTATTTCTCCGATAGCACTTATCATATGCAATACCACCCCAGTTTGGAGGCTTTGATCAAAATGAAGATTGTGTTGAACGATAATGTCGAATAAATCATCCGGCGTAAACAATCGAAAGGATTCCGATTTTAAATAATCTGTGGCGATAAAGTACTTTTGCTTACCGTTGGGTGCATTAAAACAGGCGTGCTCTTCATCATATTCACCGTCCGTTAAAAATTGTAGGGTCAAAAATGGATGGGTGGTGCCACCTTTTCGCAAATTAATTTCAATTGCATAGGCTTCCCAAATATTATCATTATTTTTTGTGACAACGAAATCAATTGCAAACCGTCCTAAAACTCCTTCTTTGGCGAGTCGGTGTCCCACTTTCAAAGACTCGTTTGTGATGGTCATTGAGTAATGAGAATCAGCAGGAAAACGGCAACCCTCAAATGTTTGTCCACCAGATCCGCCCAGAATTTGATCGTGAGTTGATAACACTTCGACATTGCCAAGAGGAGTAATTCGCATTTGTACACTTGGACTTCTAAATTCCTTGCCACTGATTCGTTCCTCGATAATACCGCCTCCAAATTCTAACTTTTGCATGTATTGATCAAAATTTCCATCTGGCGCTTCAAAGGTCATTTTTTTAATCTGTTCGCAAATTAGTTCATCTTCATTCTTACATTCCGAAGCTGGCATATCACTTATAGTGACGAACGCATTGCCATCGCCGGATACGCCTTCATTTAATTTGACAAGTATGTCTCTAATTTTCGGTTTTTCTTGACGAATCATTTTGATTGCTGCAATAAGATCGTTCATACAGTATAAATTGTTCTCACCTAGTGGATGGGTAACACCTTCGTCGCTAAAGATTTGTCGACAGCCACTTTTTGTACCGAATTCAAAAAATTTGGGGTCTGATGCATACATCGGAATTCCAAGTTGAATCGCCAAATCCCTCTCAAGTGGTGTTGTATTAAATGGGATCATATGGGCTCTATCAGGATTCAGAGTTAGGGATCGAATCTTATTAATTAGTGTGGGACGTTTTAGAATTTTTAAACTGAGTGGCTGCGGTGATCCATCAAATGGACTTAGTAAAAATAATCGTTTTCTTGCATGACTGGCAATGACGCCTGGAAGTAAATGTAAATAATAATCAACTATCGTTGGCAATATCGTTTGCGATGTCACATAGATAAGCCTGGCTTGAGGTTGTTTTAGCAAGAATAATAGAAAAAGCAGGCGCTCTTCATAGGCCTGTAGAAGTGCACCGGATAATGGGTAATCGACTGTAATCGAAGGAATAACAACGATAGTTTGAGGATTATTGTTTATACTTTCAATTGATTCCCATAATGGAGCTAGTTTCTGCTGCAACAAATTAAACGCAGTTTCCGTTTGCACAACGGTTAATCCTGTTTCAAAAGCGGGTATGCCCATTTATTTTAGTGACTTTCCTGTACGCATAGTGATTTTTTGTTAACGGTTGGAATTTATAAAGGGCATGATTTTTCCGAAATTGTCTATCTATTGCAGTATTTAAAAACTGACTTAAATGCCTTTCATTTTACACTCAATTTTATGATTTAATCCAATATCAAGGCCCATGTATTGAATTGAGTCTTATTCCATTATTTGACGTTTCAGTAGGACAGAATTGGATAGAACCAAACAGTGATCATTGAAATAGATTCGTATTTTCAATGGAAATTTTAGATATTGTTGAGGTGACTAGTCGCATAAACACAAGTGTGACAATATGTGGATTTTTATTCGGTTGCATTAATTCACTGCCCATTGGGCAAATTTGTTATTCGTTTAATAAAAGTTTGATATCGGAGCTGATATCTTCCGGACGTGTGGCAAAACCATAATTGAGACGCCATTTTCCCTGTTTATCAATAAGAATAATGGAGGTTGTATGATTAATCAAATAACTCCCTTCGCCAATTTTGGCAGAATCTTTTTCCGCAAAAATCCCATATGACTTATATACGGAATTAAGTTCATTTTGTGAACCTGTAAGTCCGGTTATATCTTCTCCATACAATGATATGTAATCCTGCAACGACTTTTTTGTGTCTCGTGTTGGATCTACCGTTACAAATATGAATTCTACTTTTTCTGCATCCTTTCCCAAATCCCTTTTAATAGAACTCCAATTCATAAGTGTTGAAGGACAGGCGTCAGGGCAATGTGTGAATCCGAAAAAAAGTAGGAGTATTTTTCCTTTATTGTCGACGATTCGGAAGTTTTTACCATTTTGATCTTGAAGATTAATCGCGGGAGCGTCGGTCAGAGGTTGAATTACTGTTCCCTTAAAAGGGGGTACAGAGGGTGAACACGCCGAAAATAAAATCAAAATAATTAGTCCTGGCGCTAATAAACCGGCAAGAACTGGAAAAATATTTAATAGTTTTGTGTTCATGAAATTAAATAGGTATGAAATTTGCGTGAGACTATTGGTGATAACCAAATATTATTGATTTATTAACATTATAAATGTGGAAATTATAAACCTACAATGACTGATAAAAAAGATTTTTGTATAAAATTTAAAAATATGCTGATGTCGGTTTGTCATCATCATTTCCGAATGGTAAAAAAGGTATCAGGAGAATCATTCGATTCGAAAGAAGCTGTAATCTTGGATCGATTATTTGAAGATGTTTTTTCACCATCATTTCTACTCAGTGTGGATCAGGAAATTAAAGATGTTATGAAATCTGCTGATGTATCATTTGATGAATTTAAGAGATTTATTGCTGATCATGAAACCGAAAAACGTGAAAAAAGTCGGTGGTATTACGATCAGGAATTTATCACAGAAGATTTAGAAGATGAAGATTCATTTTTGCGTTAATTGATTGTTTGGTTTTTCATGATTTTGTTCTTTTAACTTCTTTGACGTCTAAGGATCTCCAGTTTTTTCTTCAAAGGTAGCCAGTATTCGGCATCAATTGCTCGCTCATAATCTTCTTCTTTTCTAATCGCATGTGCTACCGATTTTTTGTTTTTCTCATCATTGGAAAAAGTTAGTTCTAATAGCGGTCGATTTCTAATTAGCTTTTTGACTGTGTCTGGGTATTTTTGGGATAACTCAAATAATAGCTCTGTAGATCTTGATTCCAGTATCCAAAACTGGATTTGCTCAGATGTAGGTGAATTCCTGTTATTGAAATAATTTACCTCAACAAGCCGTCGAATCATTGGCCAGTCTTTGTCACGTTGAGTTTTTTTGGAATTCACAAGATCTGGAAGTGACAAAACATCAATGTCTCCATCAGAAAGACTAATGGTTGTTCGTCGATTCCATAGGATATCAAATGGGGCGATATTACGCATTTTTGTCATAATATCAATTCTGAGTCCTTCTGCTTCCTTGGTCTTGCAACGAAAATGTACAGCTAAACCCTCCTGAAGGTATTCAGTTTTAAAAACTGGAACAGCGATGACATCTGCCTGTAGTTCTTTCAATGCCTGCTGAAGATTATTAATGTTTTCATCGTTATGTAAAATGTTTAAGTCAACATCACGACTAAACTCGGCTGCGCCGTATAGAATGCATGCCTGTCCCCCCATCAATAGTGCTTGTACTCGATGTTTCCTCATGGTAGAAAGGACTTTGTGTATCGGGCTGAGGATCAAGTGAACCTCCCATTGCTAGATATTGCTTCCATAATTTCGCACTTTCGTTCCACCGTTTTTCAGGGGACATAAAATACCATTCAACCCATTCGGGTTCACATATATCATTTATATCTATCATTTTGATTTTGGGGTATTATAAGTGGCTTTTAGTATAGTTTTAATTCACGAAATTAGCCTTAAATGAATCAGTTGTCAAATTTGGAAAAACGTTACGATCAAGGAAAACGGAGTTTAAAAAAATTATTGCTGAGATAATTTATCGAAATTGGTAGAGCATGAAATATACAATGATCCCACTGATTGAGACAAACATCCAAATAGGCCATATAAACTTAGCCACTTGTTTATGTTTGTTGAAATTACCGTGTAGTGCATGCCATACCATGAATGTAATGAATGGGCACATCGCTGCTGAAAGAATGATATGAGGAATCAGTATTGAAAAATAGACGATGCGTGTCCAGTCAAAATGTGGATACTTAATCGAACCAACCTGATAGTGGTATATAAGGTACGAACACAAAAATAGTATTGATGTTGATAATGCTGCCAACATAAACTTTTTGTGACGTCCTCTATTTCCCTTTTTTATCTGGATATAACCCAAAGCAAGAAAAATTGCGCTGGTAAAGTTTAGTATAACATTAAGAGTAGGTAAATCAGTGAAAGACATTTGGTTTATTGATTTTTAGGTTGGCGGACAAATTAACCCGTATTTCTCACAAAGCATCTACTATGAGAACGTATATCACGTCATATGAGCATCTTGCCTTGACTATTGAATTCTATGTGTCTTTCTGCTGGACAGCAGAATCATTCCTTACCTAGCGGTAAAATACTGAAATGACACAATCTAACCTGAATAATTCATAAACTTTCGTAGTGAGAGTCATTAGATTGCGTGAGATCAATGAGTTATGAATTTTATCCGCGTGTAGAAATAGTGTTGAAAATCCGCCGTGGTGGAAACTATTTCGAACCCGGATAATTTTGTAACCCATTGATATCGCGTGATATCATGGCTCGTAATAAAAAGTTTATGAATTATTCAGGCTAAGTCCTCTCGTTATGACGTTGGTGAGACAAGCGGGTTAAAACATAAAAATATTATTTTACTGGTTACTGATTACTGATTCTTCGCTTTTGACGCAGTCGATCTATTGCTGTTGAAATTTTCTCTTTGATATCTTCGGTTAGTCTTGATTCACCATAACGGACGCTACAAAAACTTCGTGTTATGAATTCAATATCGTCAATAAATGGATGATTGTTAACGACTAATGTGCGTAAAAAATCATTCGGGGTTTGATGCTTTTTTCGATATATATTTTCTTTCGCAAGGACGCGTTGCATCTGTCCATAAAAATGTTTCACGGTCTGCAAATCGTAATTTAATCTTTTCTGTTTTGGTTTTACTAGCTTATTGAAAAAGGTCTTCCATTTTAAGTTTAAGGCTAAAACGATAAAAGACACGAGTAGGACGAACGTAAATACTGTTTTTATAGCATTGCCAAGGCTCTTGAAATTGGGTTTTAAAACTGTCGATAAAAAACTAAAAAATGCTCTTTGCTCATGAACCCCGAATTCAATAATTTTCGAATACCAGACAAATTCAATCCATTCAAAAAAGGTCGGAGCTAGTGTTTTGCTTTCAGTTTCGATACCACGACCAAACGGTGTCCCATCAACAATCGTCCAGCCCATGTCTTCAAAATAGGCCTCTGTCCATGCATGGGCGTGCTTTGCTCTGATATTGTAGAATTTTCCAAGTTCATTTTTCTCCACAGCAATATAGCCAACTGCAACGCGAGCAGGGATGCCTTTTGCTCGTAGAAGTACAGCTACCGCCGATGCAAATCGTTCACAATGTCCTTCCTGTTTTTCGAAGATAAATTCCTCTAAGGGGTTTATCCTGTCTAAATCAGGTGCCCCAAGTTTATACGCAAATTTCGATTGAAAATAACCAGCGAGATTTCTTGCTTGGGTTATCTTATTGTCATTTTCGTTTACAACCCCATTTAACCAGTCCAATACCCGTTGTGAAATCTCGGGTGTTGCCAAATTACGCTGTGATTCTTTATCACTAAGTTTTTGATTTTTATTTTCAGGTAATGACCAGTATACATAAGAAATATTTTGTCGCAGAGGAAAGGACACCTTTACGCCATCGTCCCCGGATATGAATGGGCGATTGAAATAATTTCCTTCGACCTTTTCTACAAAACCATCAGTAGGCAAATAACTGTTAAGAAGCTTATAGTTTGATATTTTGACTGATCGGTAATTAGAACTGGTTTCACTAGGGGTCCGCCATTGTCTTGCCATTTTTTTGTGCCAGTGACTCGATGTCCATTTTACGCCGTCAAATTTATCCATTGCAAAACATTTTAGGTATCCAATTTTATCACCTTCAATGCGAAAAATAAGTCGATCGGTTGATGCTCCCGCACTTCCGGACATATCCAATTCTTTTGAAAGTGGCCCTTGGCCCTGGCCACCGATCAATTGTGAAGTACCTCTGGATTTAACCCCAAATCTGGGAAATAACAGGAAAAAGACAATAGATAGGAGAAAAACGATCGATAGTTGTTTCTTCAGTTTTGGTATCGGATGAATTTTGCCATTGCCAAATCCTTCTGATTCAATCTGGTGCAATGATTTTGGGATGAGTATGACGGATGTAATAAGAATGATAAAAATTTTGAAATCGAATATGACTTGTGTGCCAATCCCAATATGCATGACTGCCACCAAAACGGACAGATGCTTTTGGCGGTTGTCGGATTTACAAATGAGTCGTAAAAGTTGATAAGTCAAGAGAACATTTCCACCAAGAAAGATGAGTTTATTATAACCCAGTCCAATCTGTGAAGAAACTAATTTTATGGCTAAAAATGCACAAAGTATGATTAACGCCTCGATTTCGGGAGAAAGTTGCTGTGACTGTTTTCCAATCTTGAGACCTAAAAACCAGATAATAATTAGCATCAGAGGGACCGGTGTTATTTCCCAGCTAAACCCCTGGCAGATAAGGCCGACTAATATCAACAAATTTTTGGGATCACGGAATAGCATTGTGTTTTTATTGGATTCTGGTTACTTGTTACTTGATTTTGGTTTTCTTTAACAGGATTCTGCCAATTTTTTCAACTGTTTTGTTCTCACGATTTATTTCTTATTTGTTTTCTGATTACTGATTACTGGTTACTTTTCATAAATCATTGACAATTTCTTCACTATTGAAATACCTGATAATAATTGAATTTTCAATTTGGCCATTTATCCGATCTAATAGATAACTGGGAACGAAAACTGCTACTTTCCTATTTTTAACAACGGTATTGTCATTGAGAAACTCTATAAAATCCTTGCTAATATCTGACATAACAAAACACAAACCGGATTTTTTTGATAATTTATTAAAGGCCAGGGAAAGATTTTCTTTAGAAAGTTTTGTATTATCAGCCTTAAGTCGACTCAAACATCTCATGGCAGTGTCGCCATCATCAAATGGGGGAATATTTACAATATCAAAGTCAGCCAGGTTCATAAATTCGACTTGGTAACCATAGTCCAATGATGATAATATTAACGAACCTGCCGCCCGTGCTGCCCAGTCTAATCCAGTTTCGTCCTCAATATGCTCGCCTGTATCACATCCCATAACAATAGAAACGCGTCCCGAAACTTCCTCATCAAATTCCTTAACCATTAGACCTTGACCCTTTGATGACGAGGGCCAATGAATAAACTTTACGGGGTCCTGAGGCACCAACGGTCGAACTCCATGGAATTGATCTCCAGTACGGGATTTATACTTGCCACTAAATTTACCGCCTAACATGGGTTCGAACCCCGCTGCTTGAGGAGGCATACATGGGTAGACCTTCGGATAAACCATTATTTCTCCGGAACACCTAATTTTTTTCCAGCAACGAATTAGTCCGAATGGATAGGATGAAACGAGTTTAAGCATGTCAAACGAATACGTGCCCCTGAGTTTGAACATTGTTTTTGGTGTGATATAGCTATGGCTCTCTGGAGCAAGAAAACTCAATGATATAAACTTTCCCCATGGTCCCATAATTTGAATATGTCCAATGTCCGTATTCGAAGGATTTTCAAACTTCCATGTTTCATTAATGTGTTTTCCTTCGGTGGCAGTTATTGATTCTGGAGGAATTAGGGAAAGTAGACTTATGCTTTTTTTAGCCTTTAGATAATTAATAATAAAACAGCCAAAAAGAATTCCAAGTATTAAGAAAAGGATCCCAGATTGGGATTGCATAGAAACAAGATAAAGAAAAAACGAAAGTGTGACAACCGAAACCCCAAATTTACTTGGGTAGGTCATACAGGAACCTCTACAGAATCGATGACTTCGTTTATGACCGCTTGCATATTGAGCGTGGCATTTCGCGTTCCTTTTTTCACAACAACGCGGTGAGCCAGGACAGCGCCTGCGCTTGTTTTGATATCGTCAGGTAATACATATTCTCTATTATTGATCATAGCAGTTGATTGACTGAATCGCATCAAATCAAGCGTTCCCCGTGGACTGGCACCGTACTCAAATGCTGGCGATGTACGCGTTTTTCTGACAATCTCCACAATATATTCAAGAAGATCATCATTAATTTTTATGAATTGAACATGTTGCTGAATTTTTACGAGATCTTCACAATTTATAACGCTTGAACATTCTTCAATTGGTGAGGAATTGATGCGAGATTTCAACATGTTTTTTTCTTCATCTGCTGAAACGTATCCAATATTTAGTCGAGTGATAAAACGGTCCATTTGAGCAAAGGGAAGGGGATATGTTCCTTCTAATTCAATGGGGTTTTGTGTCGCAATAACAAAAAAAGGTAATTCAAGTTGGTGACGTTCCCCATCAACAGTGACCTGTTTTTCTTCCATCGCTTCAAGTAAACTGGACTGCGTTCGCGGAGTTGCACGATTGATTTCATCGCCAAGCAGTACGTTTGTGAAAATCGGACCTTTCCTAAAATTAAATTGCCCGCTTTCCTGTTGATAGATGGTAACTCCACTAATATCCGAGGGTAGTAAATCCGCGGTAAACTGGACACGTTTGAACTCCCCTGAAATTGATTTTGCTATCGCTTTTGCCAGCATGGTTTTACCGACACCGGGCACATCCTCAATCAGAATATGTCCCTCAGCAAGTAATGCTGTAACTGCATTGATGATCACTTCCCGTTTACCAATGATAACCTTTTCAATATTATTAATCAATGCCTCAATTTTTTCAGGAATTTCACACTCTAATATGCTGTCTATTTTCTTTTCCAATTGGTTACTTTCCATGTTAGATTTAAAAATCCGGGACGATTAAGCGAATGTTGTCCTGATTGAAATTAATCGTTGATGTGGTTTATTCTCCAATGTGGTCCCAGCACTGCAACCCGGGAATCTTTTTGAAATGCTTATCATATGTGACTAGTAAAGTTCCGGTTTCAAATGCATGGGCTGCAATCCAGACATCATTAATAGGAATGGGGGTACCTGCAATTTTTAATTCATATTTTATACGACCAAAGATTTCGGATGTTTCCGAAGTTGCATTAAGAATTTTTACCGAAGGTTTATTAAGAAATTGATTCAGTCTTTTCTTATTTTCGATTTCTTTAGTTCCTCCTTTAAATCCAGCATATAACTCGCCAAGTACAATAATTGATATATATACCCTATCAGCACTTGATAACATATCAAAAATTATCTGATCACCCGATAAGAAACTGGTATATGTATTGGTGTCTAAAAGAATATTTTTCATTTCCAGTCTGTTTCATTAATCTTACGGATATCATTGACTGATTTGTCGAATGCATTTTTCTCACTTTTAGACCAAATTCCGAATAAATCTGCAAAATCGTTTTGATGTAGATTCTCTGATTTTGGCTTAATACCCAATGCTTCCTCTAATAATCGTTTGATCGTCTTGTTAAGGCTTGTTTGGTTTGCATTGGCTTTAGCTTTAATAAGCGTTTCCATTTCTTTATCTAAACCGTGTATAGTGATGGATTTCATACGTCATCCTTGATATTGTTCAAAAATTATTTAAATGGTTCACTGCCTGGTTCAGTATAGTTCAAAAATGAATTATTTCAATTGATATGGAGGCAGAACCAATATTATTGCATTACATTCATTCACTTCAATAAATTATGTAATAAACATCCATATGATTGTAGTAGAATGTGGTTAATGTTAACCTTATTTTGACTTTGGTATGAAATATTACCGGTTAAAACTGCATATTATTTTTTTATCTTAAAGTTTCTAAACTTTCCTATTTTTAACCATCGGAGTCGGTATTTTGATAGAAAAAAATCAATCCAATATTGATCCCTTGCTAATTTCAGTTCAATAAAAATAACTACTAATGTCTTTATTATTCATGGTATTTCATAATCTGTTTTGGATCATTTTCCAAAGAAAAACGAAATGTATTGTGTTCGTAGCTAGGCACGTCAAAGTTATGTCGGAACGATGCCAGTCAATAACCACCCACAGCACTTGGACGTGCCTGATTACGGAAGCTACAATCAGGTTGCAAATGTAAATAGCGCATGTTTTCTCGACGATCATCCTTCACCAATAATCAATCCCCATCACCACCCCAATTCTATGCCCACCCCAACAGTTCTTGGTAATCCTGGCTGGCCAACACGTTGCCCGAATGAAAGAAATCGATTGATCGCATAATCTCTATCAAGGAGATTCTCTCCAAAAATATATACTGTCCAACGATTTCGCGTGATCCCCAGCTTTGCAGAAAGTAGTAGACGTTCTTCTAACCGGGATACATTGTTTTGGCCTAATGTTGAATAGGTTTGGTCTTGCCATGTCAGGGTTGACGATGCAAAGCACTGCGGTGTTAGCCAGAGCGTACCGCCAAGTGCCCAATTCCAGCGTGGTGCGTTGGTGAATCGATCACCTGTAAAATTTTGGCCTCCAGTTTGAAAATCAATAAATTCAGTGAATTGATAACCAACCGCAGCATAAACTTCAAATGACTTGTTTAACTCCCACCAACTCTCTAATTCAGCGCCATATAATCGTGATTTTCCGGTATTGACGATCACATCATCAATTCCGGGGAATCCAAAGGGTAGAGTTGTTGAAACCTGTTGATTACGCCAATCGATGTAGTAGAAATTCCCATGGATATTAAGTAACCCATCGTCTGCACGATAACGTAAAAAAGTTTCATAATTCCATGCAAATTCTGGATCATAAGCCGTGACATTGCTTTGTAATAATACCGAGGACACTCCTCCAGAGCGATAACCGCGCGAAACTAGTGCACCAATATTAAGGGTATCGTTGACTGAAAGTGTAATACTAGCTCGTGGCAGCAGATTTAGATTTTGTTCACGATCAACCAATCGACCCCCAGCACTATCTCTGATATTGGTATTGCGTGTTAAACGTTCATCGTAGTTTAACCGCAGTCCTGCTTCTATATTAACGCAGTCGTTAATTTGTTGAGATGCCTCGCCAAATAAGGCAACGGTTTCAACGCGGGTTACAGTCGAACTCGATATCTTCAACGGCAAGCCTAGACCAGGCAAAACGTTTCCATCAAATCCAAATTCAAAATATTGGTACTGGTAATAGGTGCCGATTAAAAAATTGGTATCTCTGTTTTTATAGTGCCATCGAAACTCCTGATCGAACCGATTTTCTTCAGTAAATGATTTGTCCTCAACCAGTGGTAGCGCAGATAAGTCGAAGTCAGTTAAATCATGGGCGTCAAAGTAGTTAAAACTGCTGATGCTTTCGAACGTCCAGCTGTCGTCAAGTTCCCAGGTAGTTTTTACATAGGATAACGATGTATTTGCTTTTGTTTCTTCGGTAACATTTGCAGTATTTTTACGTTCAAATAAATCTAACGCTGATGTTTCAACATTGTAATAAAATGGAAGTGTATTTGTTTTCACATAATCAACAAATCCCTCTACGGTGAATTCATTTGTCCCTAAAGGTTGCCAGAGAAACTGTCCACGAAATTCATTAGTTTCACTATCATCCCAATTATCCGTTGGAATGGTTATGTTGTCAACCGTGCCATCAGAAACGTGTGTCTGAGCATTTAAGCGAATTGCTAATTTATCGGGAATAAGTGGAAGGTTTTGGGTAATGGCCATCTCTTGCGTATTAAAGCTGCTATAACTTAATCCAATTCGACCATCGTGACTAAAATTGGGTTCATTGTAGTCTATAATCACGGCACCAATTAGAGAATACGGTCCGTAACTTGTTGATACGGGGCCGCGAAAAAGTGACAGTTCTTTTGCATCCCAGGTGATCGGTTTGAAATAATCCAACCTACTTAAAGATAGAGGGGCCTGGTCATAAAAAACGGATGCTAAGCCATTACTGCGATCAAACCCTGCAGGCGCAACACTGTCATTACCGACACCTCTTATTACGATGGGTGAATCAGATTCTACGCCGGTGTATGTATTTGCAAATCGATCCAGTAAAGAGTTAGCGTTCAAAGGCACTTCGGTCTGAAGTCTTATTTCATCTAAAATTCCAACACTTTGAGGTAAAGTGTGCAAGCTGCGTCCAAGCTTATCGCCATATACGACCATAGGTTCAAGCGTATATTCTTTCTGATCATTTGCGTAGAGAAAAGAACATCCCAATGCCATGGCAAAAAGCAAATGTTTCATAGGCTTTTTTAATTCCATTGCTATATCAATGCGAGCCATTTTGTTGTTAATCGTCCGTTAGCCTGAATTATTCATAAACTTTTTATTACGAGTCGCCATGTTAGATAATATCAACGAGTTACGAAGTTATCCGGGTTCAAAATAGTTTCCACCCACCACGGCGCGTTATAAACCACGGCGGATTTTCAACACTATTCCTGTACGCGGATAATATTCATAACTCACTGATCTCACGCAATCTGATGCCTCTCATTACTAAAGTTTATGAATAATCCAGGTTAGAGTGGATGTAATCACTCCGAAAAATAATTTTGAGGAACCTGACATTAATTATTCCAAAATCAAATTAAATTAAATAGAAAAGTCATAGTTATTGTGAGCCTCCTGTAAAACTCTTTTTGACTGGATTTCAGCCTCTAAATCCGCATTGTGACTGATTGCATATAGTCAACGCTATGCACGTTTACACAAGATCGACAAATCTATGAATTTTGACCTCAAAATTCAACCTGAACATCGTTTTGCAAGAGGCCCTATTTAAACGGATTTTATAAAATTTAGTTGAGATTGAGGAAATTATAAGTTTGAAAGGTAACCCAAACTCAATTTTTGATAATTTACTCAAGCAGGCTGAGGAATTTAGAAACGAGGAATACCGAATAATTATGGGTGAACTCTGAGAAGTGCTCTGACATGGCAATATGTCTGTTGGAGTTCATTCGCCGCGGCGCGATGCCTATCTAAATGAAAAGCCATCCGCCGCGGCGGATGAACTCCAATTGACGCAGATAAATTCAATCATGAGCGTTGGAGTTGATGAGAAAAGCGGTTTAATTATACTGCAAGCCGTAATTTTTTCGGTCCTGCTCGTGGCCGGGATCATTTTAGACAGAAATTTTGTTAAAACCTCTAGGAAATTTGATCCCCTTTGGCATACAGTGCCATTACTGGAGTTCAATTTTGACCCGTTTTGGTAATCTTAAGCCTTTTAGCCACATCCACAAATAAGGAAATGGTGGTTGGCCTTCGTTTTTTTAATACTGTGGCGCCTACAATCTTTTCATGACAATCATTCCAGTTTTTTTCAGCATTGGCATGTGTCCAGTATCTATCTTTTTGGCATTTTCCCAACAATTTTCGTAATTCCGTTGCAGACTGCGGTCGCTGAGCTTTATCAGTGTTTAGGCACTGCAAAACTATAGATTCAAATTCCTCGGATATATTTACGCCATCTAACTTAGACAGCGGAATTGGATTTTGTGTCACCTTCGCGAATAATAATGATTCCAAATCCCATTCGTCAAAAACGAATTCCCCGGTTGTAAGATAATACGCCAATGCACCTATACAGTATAAATCACTTACCGTATCAACTTCTTTAGGAGAAGAAATGGCTTCAGGAGATGCAAACTGAGGCGTCCCATATAATGTCTTTAGTTCTTTATCATCAACTAATTCATTAATCTTTTTAACAATTCCCCAATCTAGAACTTTGACAAAGTCATATATGCCACCCTGATTGCATAACATAATATTTGCTGGTTTAATGTCTCTATGGACCAGTCCAACACTATGCGCTTCTTCTAAGGATGAGACCACTTGCAATAAAATATGGAGAGCTCGTTTTTCAGAAACAGGCCCATTTGACTTAATTAATTGTCGAAGATTGAATCCATTTAAATACTCCATTGCATAATAAAACAATCCGTCCGGTGTTCGACCGTAATCATAGATCACAATGGTGTTGGGATGGCTAAGTGAACTGGTTAGTTGTGCTTCCTTCTCAAACATTGAAACGGTGAGGGCGGATGCTTTTTCTATACTTAACAGTTTTATAGCAGTCGGTCGTCGTAATAGTAAATGGCTTGCCATATATATTTCTGACATTCCCCCTTCACTGATCTTTTGTTTAAGTCTATATTGGCCTAATTTCCGCGCTTCCCTCAGAGCGTTTTGTTTCTCCAGACATCCGCTAATTCGTGTTTTTAGAAGCGTTGGATTAAAGGGTTTTGTTAAAAAATCTTCGGCCCCGATTTGAATACATTTTACGACATCATCAGTTTCATCAGAGCCTGACAACATGATAACGGGAATAGAGGATAAATGTGGAGTATTCTTGACTTTTTCAAGAAATTCAATGCCGTTCATAACCGGCATCATGACATCTAACAAAATGACATGTGCTGTTGTTTCTTTAAGTTGATCCAATCCAGCTTCTCCGTTTTCAGCCACCGTTACGGAGTGACCGATTGAAACTAGGAATTCGCATAGAACAGTTCTATTAATTTCACTGTCATCGATAACTAAAATAGTTGCTTTTCTATCAATCATTTTTGAATAAAATCAGTTCTTTTTTGCGCACAGATTAACCAATGAAAATCGCAATAATATTAAAATGGGCTATCAACTTGCAAACCGCAATAGCATCATAGGTGAATTTTGAATGACTACCACCTGAATCCGTGATGATAAGTATAAATCAAGTTACCTAAAGGGTCTTTTACCTTATAGCGTCTGTTCTGTTGTCGCAGAATGGCTTTCTTTTAATGCATCAGCTTGGTTATCAAACTATTGCAGAAGTTACTACAGCTAAGAATTTGATACCTCGCATATACATAAAAAGAAAACCATCACGAATTCAGGAATCAATTAATCATATATCCTAAATCAAAATAAACAAAATTGCCAAAAGTCATTCTGGGATTCATATTAAAGCATATTCTTTACTTAATTTTATTTAATTACGCAAAACAATAATCAACATAATTGTTTCCTATGGTTCGCGCCCTGAATAATACGATGAGTAGCCCATTTAATATTCAGTATCTACTAAAAATCATATCATCAACGGTTCTACTCCTCGCATCTTCTCTCATCTCCTCAGCTCAAAAAGATAATGAAATTGAAGTTATTAAAAAGGAATTAAGGAATAGTATATCGCTCATTCAATCGCTACAGAGTGCATTAGAAAAGAGCAATCAACACATTATTGAGTTAACCGAACGCGTAAATCGACTGGAGAATAAATCAATTCAGAACATTCAAACCAGCGATGAAATTTCCCCTAAAACCAAAACTCAAATCGATTCGATTCAAGAACAGGTTGATTACCTGGAAGAGCATATCGTTACTATCGATGAACACGTCGGGTCCCAAACAATCGTCCGAGCATTTGATGCGATGAATCTGAATATTGGCGGTTTTATGACTCAATCGATCACTGGTGTCATCGGAGAAGATAATTCTGAACTATCCTTCAATCAGACATTTTTTGAGCTCCTGATTAGTGCAGACATCAACGAAGATTGGTCATTATTCACTGCGTTAGGTTTTCTTCGTGAATCAGATCTTAATTTTTTTGGAGAAAACAATGCTGTCAAGAATACGCGACATCCGTTCTTTGAAAATTTCGCAACTAGAGTACCACCCATTATTGCCTGGGCAAACTATCGTCATACGGATTCTCTTCAATTACAATTTGGGCGATTCATCACTCCTCATGGAATTATAAACGTCGAGCACTTTCCCCCCGTTTTACTTGAAGTCAGCCAACCTCAATTTCTACGTCCATTCCCCGGCGCCTCAATTTTTCCAAATTTTCTCAACGGCGGCCATATTCACGGCAATAAGTTTTTTGACAAAAACGAACTTCAGTATAGCATGTATGCGGGGTCGTTTGTCGGCAATGATGCGGAGGATTTGATTACAGGCGGTCGACTCGGTTATAATTTTACCGAGTCTGGACTAAAACTGGGATTCAACTACAGTCATGGACGACGAACAAAATCGAGAGCCACAATCACTAATTTTTCTCCTGAAACAAATAGTATTGTACCGACAAAGAGTCTTACGAGCAACAGCTATGATACGGTTGGTATTGATGTGTTGTATGAAAATGAGAAAGTCATCTGGAAAAATGAAGTCTTTAAATCATTTGAATATTCGGAAGATGACCGTCTTGGATTTTATACTCAACCCGGTCTGAAATTATCTGACAAATGGATCGCGTTTTATCGATATGATTACTTTGATCCTGGACAGCATTTAGAAAAGTCAACCGAACATGTTTTAGGATTTAACTTTTTGCCTATACCAACAATTCGTCTTCGCGGTGCCTATTTTTTGAAAGAATTTGATCATCCGGATATCGAGTCCCAAATATTTCAGTTTTCTGCAACCGTCAGTTTTTAGTTAAAATGAAATTATACTTAAATATAATTTGTTATGCAATTCTCTTCATGATGCTTTTCAAGGGTCTTCCTGGCTGGGGCGATGATAGAAGTAGTGCAGATGAGACCGATAAGAAACAGTATTCAATTGTTATTAATGCAAAGAATGCTCCATCAAATGGAAACAGCAATGATCTCATTAGACAACTTTATTTGAAATTAAGGTCTGAATGGCCTGCAGGACAAAAAGCAAAACCGTTTAGTCGTCCGCCAGATAGTGCCGAACAAATTGCCTTGTTGAAACATATATTGGACATGACAGAAACTGAACTCGCCAATTATTGGTTATCATTAAAACAGCGTACTGGCCAGACTCCTCCCCGATCTGTATCATCGACGCGAATATTGTTTAAATTGATTAGTAAATATGAAGGTGCATTCAGCATTGTCGACACGGATCTAATTACGACGTTGCCGGATGATGTTATTATACTTGCAACTATATCTGATTAGTTAGAGCCCATTCGAAAAGATCTCACAATCATGTGCGAGGCTATTTCAGAAGAATTTTCGCTTTTATGACGCGATGTTTTATGCATTCGCATCGGATTCGTATCAAGAAAGTAAAAATTAGTCGAAAGAGCTTGTCGCCCAGAGGGTTTAGGTGGGTGACACACATTTTTTTGATCACGTTTGATCATGTAAATCCCCTAGCGGCATTTATTGATCAAACGCAATCAAAAAATGCCCGTCATGCGCTCCCAACGTGATTGCGATAGCTTTTCGAATGGGCTCTAGTTAACGCGTTTGAACGAGGGAGGTAAAAAACCAATTGCAAATAGATAGCGTTGAATTGTCAGTAGATAATTGTTTCCATTTCTAGCAGTCCGACAGACTGTTAGATTCAATCATTAGCTATTGACAATTATCAAGTTTCAAAGGAACAACTTCCGAGCTCGGCATTCGGCCTCGCTTAATAAAGTAAGAAACTTAGTTTTGGGTGTCAGGTTTCAGATTGACAGAACTTAATTCTGACACCTGAACACTGAAACCTGGCATTTTTCGTCAGTTTCAATTAATCATACTGCAATCAAATAGGAATTATCAGTTTTGGGCTTAAAATTTCGGGTACTATTAACATTTTCGCTGATTCTAGTGATTAGCCTCATTCAGCTATCGCTAGTCAGTCATTTTAATTTAAAATTGTCCGATGCTATAACCAATGTGTTTCTGATCACCCAAGCACGCAATGTTATTACCGATATCACGGATGATATTCGTTTAATTGATGACAGTAGTAAACGGATTACTCCGGGAAATAGCGCTAGTATACGTGAGCTAATCTTACTCTATCGTAAGAATCTTAATAGTAATGTCAAACGATTGCTACAATTAAATCGAGCCAAACCTGTTTTAGGTCAACAGCCAACCCAAATTGAAATTGTTGTTCAAAACTCCGAAAAAGAGTGGTCTGAAATCAATAGTATGTTTATCAGTGGCACCATTCAGTCAGCGGAGGATCTTGAAGTTTACAATATCGAACTTAATGATTTACAAAATATGCTGGGTTTGATCAATACTCAGCTCAAAGACGATTATCAAAAGGCAATCGATCACGAAAAAAAAATACATAATCTTCCTTTAAAAGGCAGTATCGTCAGCGGTATTTTTGGACTTACCATTGTTGCAGGTCTTGCATTGATTTTTGCAAATAATTTATTAACGCCTGTTACGCAGCTTTTGCAGACTGTAAAAACTGTTTCTGACAAAAAAGATTATTCCGTCCGGACCAGCACAAAAGACAAAAGTGAATTGGGTCAGCTTGTCAATGGATTCAATAGTATGTTGGAACAGATAGAATTACGTGATCATGAACTTGAACACCATCGAAATAATCTTGAAACTGAAGTCAAAGATCGGACAAAAGAACTGATATCATTAAATGAAGAATTAACCCTTGCAAAAGATAAAGCAGAAGATTCAAACAAGGCAAAAGGTGAATTTTTGGCAAATATGAGTCATGAATTAAGAACGCCTATGAATGGTATTAAGGGTTTAACAGAGCTTGTCTTGGATACCGAGTTAACAAACCGTCAACGGAACTTTATGGAAATGGCAAGGAAATCTCAAGAATCATTATTGACTTTGATGAATGACATTCTTGATTTTTCAAAAATCGAGGCGGGAAAATTGGAGCTTGAACTTATTGATTTTGATCTCCGTGAATTAATGGGAGACACCTTGCATACATTAGCTCTCCGCGCGCACAAGAAAGGGCTTGAATTGGCATGTCATATTCGTACCGATGTGCCTGATGTACTCGTTGGTGACCCACATCGATTGCGACAAATCATAATTAATTTAATTGGTAATGCAATTAAATTTACCGACGAAGGAGAAATCATCGTTAGACTAAAAATAGAATCGAAGAGTGATACGTCTACTGAACTTCATTTTTCAGTATCAGACACCGGAATTGGTATTCCTAAAGATAAACAAAATAATATCTATGAGGCGTTTGAACAGGCTGACACATCAACAACACGTGAATATGGCGGCACCGGACTTGGACTATCAATATCAACTCAACTTGTAGGGAAAATGAATGGTCGAATGTGGTTCGATAGTGAATCTGGAAAGGGGACTGTATTTCATTTTTTGGCTGAATTTGGGATTGGTAAGCGTCCACCCAAAAAGCCAGTTACTGAAAAAATTCCAACGTTGAAAGATTTGCCCGTCCTGGTGGTTGATGACAACGATACACATTTAGAGATTATGCATGAGATTCTAACAAATTGGTCAATGAAACCGACGGTTGCCAACGGTGCCTCAGTGGGATTAAAATTAATTAATGATGTCATTAACAATAATGGGAAAAAATATTCATTAATTATTTGTGATGTTCTTATGCCGGAAATTACGGGATACGATTTCGTCGAGGAAGTTCGTGAAATTCCGGAAATGAAAGATACCCGAGTCATTTTGCTACTATCTGATGCAACCAATGAAGATATTGACTGCTGCAAAAAACTCGGAGTTGATATTTTTATCGAAAAACCTGTAAAACAATCAATTCTTTTAGATGCAATAATGGATAGATTTCGTCCTGATAAGATGTTTATCAATGATCATGAACGAAAGTCTAATAAATCTAAACATGATGAAAATATGTCGATTTTTGATATTCTGCTAGTCGAAGATAATCATGTCAATCAAATTGTTGCAAGCGGTTTTATGGAAGAGTGGGGCCATCATATCGACATTGCAAACAATGGCAAAGAAGCAGTTGAAAAAATAGAGAAAAATGAATACGACATTGTCTTCATGGATGTACAAATGCCTGTGATGGATGGTTTTGAAGCAACCAGAAATATTCGGAAATCTGAAGAAAATACAAAGAAGCACATTCCTATCGTGGCGATGACTGCTAATGTGATGAAGGGTGATAGAGAACGATGCTTGGCAGCAGGCATGGATAAATATATACCCAAACCAATTCAGAAAGAGGAGTTACGTGCGGTCATTATTAATTTGGGAATAATTTCAAATATAAAAAGCAAATCGAAACTTGTCACAAAGAATACTGACAAGAGCGACGTTGATGCAAGCAGTGAACCTGAGTCACTATTTGATAGCAATGAATTTCTCAAACGGGTCTGCGGCAAACAGGAAATGGCCAAGAAACTGGTTAATCACTTTCTTGATGAAGATGGCCCAAAATCGATCAATGATATCAAATACGCAATATTAAAGAATGATGCACCGTCTTTGAAAACAGCAGCACATCGGTTAAAGGGAACAGTAAATGAGTTTTGTGCTCCAGCTGTTGGGAAGAATGCTCAAAAACTAGAACGTATGGGAGATGAAAATAATTTCCAAGATGCGGACGTTGAATTGGAGAATTTAATTTCCAGCCTGGATCAGTTTTACACTGAATTAAAAGTGTACCTGAATCCGTGAAGGTTTTCTTTGAATGTAGTTGCGAGGCAGTAAGTCTTTAGTTCTGCTGTCCAGCAGAATGACTACTGCAATTGCTTACTAACAAAGCAAATGCATTTAAAGAAAGCCTCCGCGAAGTGGCGACATATTGCTAATTTGTAAAATACCTAACGTGGACAAGCCACAACCAAACAGGAATGATTTAACAAACATTGAAATAAATGTATGCTTCACATCAGGCGTAAA
>JAJFLO010000374.1 GCA_021772675.1 Verrucomicrobiota bacterium
ACTGTCGCTCAACAATGTCTCTAACCGATATGGCAGAGCGATGTTTTATTTCGGTAAGCGGACTGACAAGATCACGAGATAAAGTAAAAAAAATATTAATGAGTGATCAAGAATTAGAGACGCAATTAAAATTGGTAGAGAAGCGACTACAAGAAAATCATAAACAAAACGCAATAACGCAGGTGTGAACCCAATTCACCCGGAACGTTCTTATCGCCACACCTGTCCAATGAATAATCGTGTAGAATAAATAATGCTTTTTTGTTTAATCCGATTCGATAAGATTCTCGAAAAAAATGCTATTGCATATTTTTAAGCAGACATATAAACTGCATGTTCAAGAATAATTATTCTGTGTTACTCTGAAAGGATTCTATATACAATTTCGTATAAATTACATAAAATAAAATTTTGCACGATAAACTTCAAATTTTCCAATGCAGATAAAATTTATAATAAGAATAGTGTTTTTCTCAATTCTAAATATCAGTCAACTATGGGCAGCTCATGGTGAGGGAGTAAATTTTAATTTTGCAAATGATCCCGATAATGACCTGATTATTATTCTCGGTATCGGAGATGAATCACCAGATTTACTGGCTGGAGTATCTGCAAAAACAAATGACGATAAGGTTTTGACGGTAACAGTTTTTTCAGTAAATGGCAGCACTCAAAATTTTGTTATCGATACATCTGTATGTGGAGATAATACTGTAATTTATCGATCTGTCGATCTATTGGGAGAACCTGCATTCGCAACGCTTTTATTTTCTGTTAAAGATTCAATTCCGCCAACAATAACAATTATCAAGCCGGAAATATTCCTTCCGTTGAATTCCTCAGAACCTGATTATAAGATAAATGCCACAGCGATTGATGATCAGGATGGCGATATTTCAAATGATATTCAAACGACTTTGGGTGATGGTCAGGTTTTTGACTCAAGCATTCCAGGCACCTATATCGTTACCTATAGCGTAAGCGATAGTTGCGGTAATTCCGCAGCCACTAAAGCAGCACAGTATGTTGTATTTGATAGTATCGGTCCCATGTTTAATATATCTAATGCCAGCTTTGATCTGGACTTAAATTCTCCTCCACCGGATCTTTTAGCTGGTGTTGAAGCTGTTGACAATATAGATGGCGATGTTACTTCGAATATTACTGTTACCATTCTTAAAAATAACGTGACTACGGTAGATCAAATTATTACATCTGCATTGGCTGTGTTTAAGGTTACCTACCGTGTTGAGGATCAGGCTACGAATATGACTGAAATCGTTTATGATTATACAATTGTTGACCGTGTAAAACCTGTTATTTCAGTTGTTCCTCTGGAGGTTACAGTGGATGTTGGCGACATATCAGTAGATTTATTATCAGGTGTTACAATCTCTGATAATTGGGATACTGGACTATTAGCTTCAATAAATCTTACCCCCAATTCATTGAATACATCAGCTTTGGTTGATCTCGATGTAACTTATAATATTTCCGATAGTTCTGGAAATGCAGCGGTAGAGAAAAGCCGAACATATCATATTGTAGATCGAATCAAACCGCTCATCCTTGTCAATATGCCGGTTGTAGAGCTAAATGTTGATGACGCTTTACCGGTTGGAATTACAGAAGAGATTAGTGTCACAGATAACTTTTACGCGATTGCAGCATCAGCCATCCAAATAAGCGGTTCGATACCTGATCCCTCTACAGCCGGAATATGCACCGTGATTTATAATGTCACGGATGGTTCAGGTAATACCGCAGACACTGCGACACGAACATATCGGATTGGAAAAATTGTCGATCCAATGGATGATAGTGATAACGATGGCATGGAAGATCAATGGGAAGTCGATAACCTAGGTGACCTTCGCTGGAATGGTGTTGAGGATGCGGATCGTGATGGCATCAGTAATTTTGTTGAATTTACTTTTGATACTAAACCATTTGCATATGATATCCATTTGACTAATGGTTGGAATTTGGTGTCATTGTCTCGGGTGCCAACCAATAAATCATTTGCTTCAATTTTTTCGAAGGCAATTCAGGAGAATGCAGTGGGGCATTATGTTTGGGCATGGGATACGGTAAAACAGAATTTTGGAATTTCCGAATCCTTGAGGGCTTATAAGGGATATTGGTTAAACTCTAAAAAGGACATAACGCTATCAATCGATACAGAATTAGGGCCATCTTTTGTAAGTAATCCGGTTAATAATACAAACACATTCCCGGATTCTGATATGGACGGATTGGATGATGATTGGGAAAAACTTCATTTTGATAATGATTTGAGATGGCTTGGATCCGATGACGCCGATTTTGACGGTTTGTCAAATAAGGATGAATTTGAGGCGAACCCGCAAACAGATCCGAATATATACGAGATATTCGTTAATAAAGGATGGAACCTGTTATCTCTGCCAAGTGTCCCTCTCGATAACGATATTACAAAAATATTCAAAGATAGTTCAAACGAACTGGTTTATCTAGGAAAGATTTGGGAATGGGATGCCGATCAGAAAACTTACGTTACCATTAATAGTATTACCCCTAATAGAGGTTTCTGGATTTTTTCTAAAAAAATGGCTTCTATTACTATAGAAACTGATTAGAATAATGGTTTTGTATTGTACCTGATTTTTAGATTCTACCACGGAATATCATAGCGCAGCCGTTGGCCGCAACGAAAATTTAACTTCACCACGGATTTTCTTAGCGCGGCATAGCCGCAACCAAAAGAACAAAGATTTTTGCCCACGAATCACGCGAATCTTCACGAATAGAACGAAGACAAGAACCGTATCCACGGTTACGCGGAGCGTAACCGTGGATACAAATTCGTGAAAATTCGAGTGATCCGTGGGCAGCTTTTTTAAATTAGTAATTAGCCGTAACGCTGATAGTTAGGACGCAAATCTTGCTAAAAAAACAAGTTTTTGATGGATAGTAATACAGATCACCACGGATTAAAGTTAAATTTCTTTTTTTAAGAAATGTCCACAATTTTTACCTTGGAAACTTAATAGTGCGAAATTCTAAAATAATTCATATAATATTGTCCTTTATTTTCTGTTTTGGGATGAATTTGTATGCAGGGGTAAATCAAGTAAAAATAAATGGCGTTCAAACAGCATTTGTAACTGGCGATTCAGTCTTTATTGATGTCATGTTTGATGAAATTATTGATGTAAATTTAGCAGGAGACATTCCGTTTCTCAGATTGGCGTTGGATCATAACATTGTTACGAATGCTGATCTTGTCCGGGGCAGCGGCACCAATACATTAACGTTTTTGTATATTGTAAAAAATGGCGAATCTTCCAGCGATTTAAATTATCCTGATCAATCTTCTTTAGATCTAAATAATAGCCAAATCATTGTTCAATCGACTTCTGCTAACGCTGATATTACATTACCTCAGCTCACAGGTGTACAAGCATTAGGTAATGATAATGTAATTATAACCGATAATGTCCCTCCTGCGATACTATCCAGTTATGTTGTTGGAGATTTGACAAATGACAGTCTTATTCCAATAAGTTTTGGTGGCTGCTTTACGAAAAATTCCGATGTATGTTCACAATCTGGATATATACACATTGGATTTGATGAGGGTATTACCGATAGTGATGACTCTAGTATCTCGTCTGACCATTTTGCTTTTTCTGGTCCAGATGAAAATCAATTTTGCAGTGTTAAATCTAATGATAACTCTGACTTTTCCTCAGGCGACAAACAATTAAGAGTTAAGTATTTTCTTGATTTTGGAAGTAATAATAACCTTAATTTTACACTTTCAATTATTAAAAACATTTCAGATCTTTCAGGAAATTCTCTGAATGCCAGTCCGACGTCGCCAAAGCCACTTAATTTAGAAGCCAATGGGATTGGACGTTTTCGAGTTGAATTAGTAGATAATAGCCAAACGCCACCTGCATCTGATAATGTTTATATCGGACGGGGTGGTAAAGATCTTCCTTGTGATAAGGAACATGATCATATTTCGGGAAGTTTACCTGAATTTTACCTTCTTGTCCCGGATGTATTTACTACGAATCCTGATGATTCATTTAATTCTACTATTTTTGATCGATACATTCAGGATCCTTTTTCGGCATTCAGATTGATTGTTAATACATCTGTATCAATTAGCAGAACTTTTCAATGGGCAGTTGCTGATCCAGATACGGATAGTTGTAGAATTACTACTGTTGTTGGAGATGAATGTAATCCTTTAAATTTAAATGATGATTATGAGCTTATACTTAAACCGGTCTCGGAAACTGGCAATCCATTAATATCGCCGATCAATATGAAAACGCAGCCCAATATGTCTGTTGGTCCTCTTTCATTTTCTCAATCCACAGAATTCGATGTATTTTACGGACCAATATATGAAATTGATTCGCAAAGTCCTACTATTAATACGTGTCCAGATAGCCAAACATGGACTCTTGATTCTGGACAATGCACGACATCAATGCTGAATTTAATGGGTAGTGTTGTGGCTTCGGACGATTTCGATACCTCGTTAACAGTGACGCAAAATATTCAGCCAGGTACACCGCTGGAACCCGGAAATCACATTATAAAATTGACGGTTCAAGACGACGCCTTTAATCAAACAAATTGTGCCGTTGAAATTACGGTACTTCCTGATAATGAGTCTCCCATAATATCAAATTGCCCCACTATGGTTCCTGGTAGTGCTCAGGAGAATTGCCAGGCAACGGTTTCCTGGACTGAACCTATAGCAACAGACAACTGTATGATCACCAGTTTTTCATCTGACTTTAACCAGTCACAAAAATTTAATATAGGTACAACATTGGTGACATATACTGCCACCGATAGCAACTCAAATTCAACAACTTGCAGTTTTAACGTGGTTGTTTCGGATAATGAAGACCCCAAAATTTTGAATTGTCCCACTACGGTTTTTGGTAATGCCGAGGAGAATTGCCAGTTAATAGTTAGCTGGACTGAACCAACCGCAACAGATAACTGTACACTTGTTGATTTTTCATCTAATTTTAGTTCACCTAATACATTTAATTTGGGTACAACTCTGGTGACTTATACTGCCACTGATAGCAATTCAAATTCGACAAAGTGTAGTTTTAACGTGGTCGTTTCAGAAAATGAAATACCGGTAATATTACTGGATCAGGAAATCGTTACATTACCGCTTGACTCAAGTGCACCGGATCGATTGCTTGGTGTGTTAGTGTTCGACAATTGCGATAGCAGTTTAACGATAAATGACATTAGTCTTAGTGGTACTCCTGTGAATATGTCATCGTTAGGAAATTACACGGTTACCTATAATGTTTCTGACAATGATGCGAATGCCGCAATTACGAAAATGCGAACCTATCGTATTGTGAGTAGTTCTTTATTCGTTTCGCGTGATTTAGTTTTACAATCAGGTTGGAATCAAATCACACTTCCAGTCGAACCCAGCTATCAATTAATTCGTACATTATTCACCAGCCAAATTAGTACAAATAACCTGTTAGAAATTATCGGTAATGGCGATTCTTTTAAGTCAAATGTGCCGGATTCCCCGACCACACTAAGAGTTATTGAAAGTGGTTACGGTTACTGGATAAATGTCAATTTTGAGGAGACAATGTCTATTGATGGGATTATTATTGATCCTCAAACAATGTTTTCATTAAAAAAGGGATGGAATAATGTCGGTTATATTTTATCTTCAGATAAAGAAATAGATATTGCATTAAGTGATTTGATCGATGAAAGTACGCCGGCCAATTCCAATTTATTGATGGTTATAGGTGAAGGAAAGAGTTACGATCCCAGATTACCCACAGACTTAAATACGTTAACCCATCTAAATCCCGGTTTCGGATATTGGATTAAAGTAGGCAATGATCAGAATTTTAGGTACCAGGAGTAATTAATATAATATAATTATCTTAAGAGTAACCCACGAGCCAAACTGATTCTCGGGCTTGATTAGTACAAGAGGAAACTTGGATTCACCAGTAATTTTTGGAGAGACATTGTTCTCAATGTCCATTTTCTTTTGGTTTTCAAAGCAAATCGGTCACCGAGGACGGTGCTCCTCCAAAAAGCATTGGTCGCAATCAACGCTCTGGAGTCCTTTTACGGAGGATAAGCGACCGTTGTGCGAAAAGCGGTTTAAGTTTCAAACGAGATTTAATTAAAATGAAACAAGACCGAAATTCCAGTAAAGATAAACTTGACATTGATTATTTGAAACAAAAACTTGATGATGGAAAATATTAACTTAATATCAAATTCTGAACGTGTCATACAAAGAATTAGTGAATTAAGAAAACTAAGTTTAACCCTTGCAATCGCCGGTTATGACGCAGGTTTATTCCAATTTGATATCGATAAATCGGGACAACCCCTACCTGCCGAATATGAGATATTGAATATCACAAGGAACAGATTATCCTCTAGGCAAATCCCATGAGCAGAAAAATATTATTTATCATTAGCCTGTCAACTATGATTTTAGGATGTAATTCTATCCGTAAAACGATACATTTTCCTGCAAATCATCCCGCCAGTTTTTCAAACAGCATGCCCAATATATCAAAATCTAAAAATTATATGGAACAGGATGACCTAGAGAACAAATCCAATGATCGTTTGAAAAATGTTAAGGAAATGCCGGAAGGTTCCCACCATAACGAAGGATCTCATCATTAAATGAACGCCCAAAATAAAACGTTGCGAATTTGTATCTTTATCATATCGATTGCGATAGTCAGTGGTTGTAATACGTTTCGTTATGAAAAGGATATTACAAATGTTAAAGCAGATGTATCAAGTCGTTTAAGTGCGAAATCAGATATACGAATAGAGTCTGTCTACGATAGTGAAGGGGATACTGACTCATTCGTCGCAAAAATACTTGAGAGTGATCTGACACTCGGTTCTGCTATCCAATTGACCATCTTAAATAATCCTGAACTTCAAGCGTCATTTGAAAATCTGGGCATACGAAAAGCAGAATTAATGGAAGCAGCGATCCTTGCAAATCCAAATGTTCATATAGACAGAGCGGAATCACATAGTGGCAGGTTCCGCCCGCATTTGCGACGATATTCTCAATATCATTGGACAATTTCGATGGATTTGATTGATTTGTTTTCAAAACCAAATCTGGCTCAAATATCGAAGGCACAGATTGAGGTGGCAAAATTAAGGCTAACTAATCAGGTATTAGAGAAGATTAGCGATGTGTCTGATGCGGTGCATGATTATTTATATGAACAGAAATCATTGTCTATACTTGAGGAAATATTTAGTGGCGATCAGGCAAAGCTCGAATTGGCAATTGAACAAAATAGTGCTGGGAACATCAGTGATTTAGATCTTGTACGTCAACAAATGGAATACCAGGATGCAAAACTTCAATTGACAAGTCAACAGCGTCAACTGCTACTAGCGAAAGAAAACCTAAATAAACTAATGGGCTTATGGGGTCATTCAACGGCTTGGACTATAAACCCCGAATTTCCAGATTTAGAGGACGATTCTTTTACAGAAAATACCTTGATCAGCTCAGTTCTCGAAAATAACCTCGAATTAGCAGCAGCAAATTATGAATTAAATATTTTTAAGCGACAATATGGTATGAGTAAAATGATGATTATTCCTTCAATTGAATTTGGTGCTTCTCGAGAAAAGGAAGACGCACATGATCCGACGAATGGCCGCAGCCTTGCTTTTGAATTGCCTTTATTTGACCATAATCAAAGTGAAAAAAATAAATTGAGAGCAATGATTCAAAAACGGGAAAAAGAAATTGAGGCTATATCAATTGGCTTACGTTCTGATTTAACTCTTTTATACTCATTATATACCGGGTTGAAAAAAAGACTTAGTTATTATGAAAGTGCGATTTTGCCAATACGAAAAAAATACCTGATCCTATCCGAACATCACTATAATGGGATGTTCATTGGTCCGTATGAATTGTTAGATGTAAAGCGATCCGAACTTTTAGCGAAACAGGATTATTACAGAACTTTAAGGGATTGTCTGAACGCTCGTTCTGATTTAATACATGCCCTTGCAGGAGGACATATTGGAAGTTCAAATGAATTAGAAAGTATGTCAGTTGCTCGCCCGACTCAGAAAAAAGGACATTCAGGGCATTAGAAGTTTGATATTTAAGTGGTTAGTTGGAGGGGCACTGTCCTCAGTGACTAATATCTCTGAACCTTTAATCACGGTCGCTGAGGACATCGACCCTCCAGATGCGTTCCATCTTAAAAATCATGAAGTTACGGAATAAATAAAACAAGGATTTTTCAATTGAATTATAAACTGTCACTAATATCCGCAAAGATAATCATCATTCTGTTATTATCGATTAATATCGTTAACGCGTCAGATAGCTACACGCCGGTTATTACCCCCAATGGTTCGACTCTTCCTTATAAAATGGATGGTAGCGTCAAGGTATTTCATTTAATCGCTGAACAATTCAAACGCGAGTTTATGCCCGGGTTTTCTGTTGATTGTTGGGGATACAATGGGCAAACTCCAGGGCCAACGATTGAGGCCGTTGAGGGGGACCGTATTCGCATTCTTGTAACCAATAAACTTCCCGAACATACAACGATTCACTGGCATGGTCTCTTCTTGCCCAATGGAATGGACGGAGTTGGTGGGCTTACACAACATTATATTGATCCTGGAGAAACCTATCTATATGAATTTGACCTTGTTCAACATGGGACGTTTATGTACCATCCACATGCTGATGAAGCCGTGCAAATGGCGTTAGGAATGGAAGGTTTTATGGTTATTCACCCAAAGGAATTACCATATAAAGTGGATCATGATTACGCAATATTTCTTCATATGTGGCAAATACCACCTGGAACAAGTAAACCGAATCCGAACGCAATGTTTGATTTTAACTATTTTTCTTTCAACAGCAAAATTTATCCGGGCACTGCACCAATTTTGGCTAAAGAGAACGGCCGAATTAGAGTTAGGTTTGCCAATTTGAGTATGGAAAGTCATCCCATACACATACATGGAGTTTCGTTCAAGGTTACGGCAACGGAAGGTGGTGATGTCCCAGAGTCAGCGCAGACTCCTACAACGACGGTAAATGTTCCTCCGGGAACGGTAAAAACGATTGAATTTGTCCCGGAATATGCCGGAGATTGGCCCTTTCATTGTCATAAAGCACACCATGCTATGAATGCGATGGAGCACAATCTTCCTAATATGATGGGGGTGAATCAAACAAATGCTGATAAAAAAATTCAAAAATCATTCCCAAATTATATGTCAATGGGCACAAATGGTATGGGAGATATGCAAGAACATAGTGAACATATGAAAGGTCCCAAAAATACGCCACCAATGATGCTGGGTAAAGGGCCTTTTGATAATATTAGCATGGGAGGAATGTTCACTGTTCTCAAAGTGAGAAAAGAGCTAACTCCTGAAACTGCGTCGACCTGGTATGATCATCCACCCGGAACAGTTTCGAGGAAAGTCGATATTGATACTGAAAAGAAGTAAACAGTTATCAGTGAACGGTGAACAGTAAAAAGTGAAAAGAAAGTGAATTACAGGGTTTCAGGTGTCGGGGAAAATAAACAGTAAAGAAGATACTGGTCGCTGGATAGAAAGATAGTGAATTATCGCCTGACTGAAACCTGACACCAGTCGTAAACCAGCATCAAGAATCCAGGATCAAGGTTCCAGCATCTACTTTTTTTACCGGAACTGATCACTGTTCACTAATAACTTCTTTCACTCAAAAAATCATTCCTGAACATAAGCTGTAATCGAACTGATAAGACTTGTCCAACTATTATTTGGATCAAGCTGAGATAGCATATCAAGAACCTCTAATGCTTCCGCCCATTTTTCGTCTTGCATCCACAATTCCAGTTCCAATTGCAGCGCCTGTAATTTTACGTTGGGAAAGGACCGGGCAATTTTAAGGTTATTTAACGCTTCTGCTGAATTTTGTGCTCGCGAATATAATTTCCCGAGTAAAATATAAGCTTCGCCAAATCCCGCATTAAGTTCGGTCGCCTGTTTTGCCAATTCGGTAGCATTGATTAAATCGCCTTTTAACTGACATGCGTAGGCACAGTAATAACTCGCCTTTGCATTATTGGGTTCCGCTTCTCTAAATTTGGATGATAATGTATCTAGTTCATCAAGTGCTTCGAGAGAAATCAGAGTTTCCAGAAACGTAATCAATTTTTTGTTGTGTAATGGTTTTTTTCTATGAGATTCACGGAAAATATTTGATGCCTCCTGAATGAAACCCTGTCTCAAATACAGTTCTCCCAACAACCAATAGTGATCGTCTGCCAAATTGTCATGATATAGCTGTGTTTCGACAAGAATATCAATAGCTTTGTCTATATTATTCGCTTCAATTGCAGCGTGTGCTCGTATTGTCCAGGCATTGATATCGGTGCACCCATATCGGATTGCTAACACCGCAACTTTATCTGCTTCTCCGAACCGGTTTTGCTGTAAGAGGTTATAGGCAAGTTGCAAATGCAATTCCCAGTCGACTGGTTTGGTTAAAATGGCCCATCGCAGAACTTGTTCACCAGCAATGGGCTGGTCCAATTTATGGTAGGTATTACTCAACAACTTCATCGTCTCAATATCGGCACCATCCACTTTAATGCCTTCCAACAGGTCATTTACTCCAGCTAAATCATTGCCAAGCATCACGTTTAATCGACCCCGGTTTAAATACGCCTTCGAAAAAACAGGATCGAGGTCGATTACTTCGGTAAAAAACTCAGCTGCTTTTGAAATTCGATTCTTTTCCATTTCAATCAATGCTGCCTGGTAAAGTAATGACGGTGTACGCATGGCTTTTAATGATTCATGTAAGTAGTTTTCAGCACCAGTTAAATCTGTCGTTTTTAGCTCTTCAAATTTTTTAATAATTTCATATTCTTCCGGGGATACATCCAATGCATACAGAGCGAACGAATGCAATATGGGTATAATGAGAAAACAAACCAGAATGAAAATGGAGTGTAATATTTTAGAGATAGCATTAATCAGGTACATAAATTGAATTTTAGTTTAATGTAAATTGAAGTTTTTGGCGGCAGACCGTTGATACTTTCTGTTGGTCTTTTATGCCGGGTTTGAATTTCCAGCTATACACGGCTGTTGTGGCTGCCTGATGAAAACGCCTTGAACTAGCGTTGATGATTTCGACATTTATAACATTGCCGTTTTCATCAACAATGAATGCGACTTCTACCCACCCTTCCAATCCAAGCTTTTTTGCTGAAAGCGGGTAAATCGGAGCTCGTCTTGAAATTGCCGACGGGCGTTGATCAACTGTTGATGAGTCGTACAAATTTGTATCAGAATTATCTGCATTCTCCGGGACTATGTCATCGGGCAGTTCTGTAGAAATTCTGATCGCTGATAGAGATTGCATCGATAGCAACTTCATATTCAAGTTTAGTGATAACGGCTTCATAGAAACCGGGGATCTCGGTGGAGGAGGCTTGGCTAATTTTCTTTTAAGAAGTTTCGGCTTTGGTTTTATTTTTTTCGGTTTCGGTGGTTCTTTCGGTGCAATTATATTTAGCGGTTGCTTTTTGATTTTTGTTATATTAATCTCTTTAAGGTCATAACGTTTAACTTCTTTCACATCCGTTTGTCTTAGATAATGAATAATTAACAGTAAAATGACATTAATCGCCAAAGTTGTAATAATGGCGAAAACAGCATTTTTCGCAACAGCTGAACTGCTTGCATTGTTGAAGTTATAATTGTGAGTCATGTTTGATATTATTCGTATTTCGTAGAAATTTTTTCTTCTCGCGAAACACGCCAAAAAATGCGAAAAGTTTTTTGGCGTGTTTTGTGGGAAGTCTGTTTTTTATATCATTGATTTTTTCTAATTCATCATCTAACACCTATCATCATTCTTTTTCTGAGGCCAGGCTTATTTTTTTAGCGCCTGCCAATTTACATTCATCAATGACATCAACCAGTGTTGAATTGCGGGAATCTTCATCCGCAATAATAATGACTGGTTTATCTGCCTGACCAACAAGCTCACGCTTAACTATTGCTCGCAGAGACAGAAGGTTTGTTTTTTTGCCATTGTGAAAAACCTCTCCACTCGCTGTAATGCCGATCATAATACTTTGATTTTTAAGCTGTTCTGCGGTTGCTGCTGACGGCTTTTCAACCGTAATTCCAGTTTCTTTAACGAAGCTGGTCGTGACTATGAAAAAAATCAGTAGAATAAAAACCATATCGATTAACGGTGATATGTTTATATCGGTTTGATTATTGCCATTGCTTTTGTAATGATCGTAAATTTTTGAATGCATTAGATTATTTCCAATTCTTCATAATCTTAATCGCTCCTTTGAAAGTTAAAGTTTTTTTAGGTGTCAGGTTTCAGTGTTCAGGTGTCAAAAACCCGTGCTAATAATCTTCAATCTTCTGAAACCTGACACCTGAAACCAAGTTTCGTTTTATATTAACCAAGACCGAGAATCGGAGGCCTCGAAAGTTGCTCCTTTTCATCTTAACGAACTAACATCTTCATCCAATTCATCAATACTTTGAATAAGTACCATGCTGGATTCTTCCAGTTTAAACGCTATCCATTCTTCCCAACGACTAATTCGACGCTCTACGAAAATTGCAGGTACTGCAATAAGTAGTCCAATTTGTGTCGTAATCATGGCTTGGCTTATACCCCGTGCAATTAAGCCGGGCTCCGAAGTACCAGCAATTGTAATAACATTGAATGTTTCAATCATGCCCCAAACGGTCCCTAACAATCCCAATAAAGGGGCGCTATTTATCAGGCAGCGGATTAAATGATGGTCGTATTTGAACCATTCGGTTAGGTCATTCACGACAGAATGAATATTGGATTTTAATTTATTGATATCGTAAGACGAGATATATTTAAAAAACGCTAACTCAATGCCTGCAACGTTGTCAAAGATATTAACTTTTTCTGGGTTACCAGAGAATAGAGCAATACCAATTTTTTTTACATCAGAATGATGACAGAATCTATGTTTTGCAAGCTGATTGATCCTCATCATTAGCAGCAGCCATATAACAACGCTGAGAAAACACAAGGGCCAGATGATGACACCACCTGCATCGATTAAATCACTAATTATGTTGAAGATGATCATGTTAGTTTTGCTTTACAAAGGTTTTATAAGATGTTTGGACTTCCGTCTTCAGGCGGCTATATGGGAGGTAAACCTCATAAAGGCCGAACTTCAAACTTAGTCTGAACACTATTTCCTATGTTATTGAAAATTATCAGTCATTGTCCAGATTCGAACATCCCTATCTATTTTTCGTCGATAAATTGTCGGGTTGTGAGATCTAAATGTGTTACAATTGCTTTTGACTGCCGCATCAGCATTGCATGAATTAATAGTATAGGAATCGCGAGTACCAGACCGACTTGGGTGGTAATCAAGGCCTCAGAGATCCCCTGAGATAACATGCCAGTATTACTGGTACCATATAAAGTAATAATTTGAAATGTTTTAATCATTCCACTGACTGTTCCCAATAATCCTAATAAAGGGCAGATTGCGGCAAAAACCGCCAGGCTGGTTAAGAAACGCTCAAGCTTAGGTAGTTGAGCAACGACTAAATGTTGGAGTGCACCTTCAAGGTCACTTGATGGCTTTTTAAGAATGTCTAATCCCTTTGACCAGAAATGTTTCCCAGGTCCCCAATGAGATACGGCAAGATCATGAGCCTTCTCAAACTCTTTTTCCTTTATCAAACTGACAATTTTCTTAAATAAACTTTTGAAGCTTGCTTTAAAAAACATGTAATAGAAAATTCGTTCGATCATCATAAATAACGCCAATATTCCAATGATCACCAAAGGAAACATAACAGCACCTCCTGCATTGAAGAACTCTTTCCAACTTCTTTTTGTTCTTAATTGCTGTAAGGCCATGCCATCAGTCACATCAAGATGTACTGGAAGAAATTCTGAATCATTTGGGTTGATTGAAGATAAATGTTGTCTTTGGGATCGGGTCATGCCGGATTTTTGAATCCTCACTTGTGGAGATTCCGGATGAAGGTAAATGATTCCCGATTCTGATTTCGTCCAATAACTCCCACCCATCAAACCAACGAATAAAACGTTTGCGGTAAATTTTTCTCCCGATTCACTATACAATTGGTAGGATCCGTATAAAATTGAGGATGCTCGTTGAATGAAGTTCCAATAGTGAGAATTTGTGGTATCTAACAGCTCGTTTAATCCTCGATTACTCGTATCAAAATTTAAAAGCAGATTTAGAATCTGCTCGTCTTTTGGAAATGCCATTGAATACAATTCACTGAATTCTCTGAGATTGAACTGAATGGTATCTTTAATTTGCTTGACCTGGTGTTGCAGGCTTCGGCTGTCATTGTGAAATTTCTCAATTTTTTTAGTTAACAGCGCCGATTCAGCTTCTAATTTTAACGCTTCTTTATTCAATGATTCCCAACTCTGGCGAATGGAAACAGATTGTACTCTGATTTCCCTGCGTTGAGTACTGATGTTTGATTGGGCTGATTCTAGTTCGTTTCTAGCAATTTCCAATTGTATGTTGATCATATCGAGAACATCACTATCTGAACGAATATCTGCATATGTGCAATATGATAGAGCCAGTGCTGTTAATACAGATTTTAGAATTGTATTTCTTATAAACATAAAAGATTCAGTCGTTGTGGGTTAAGACTTTTTTGTCTTTTGACGGTATTGGAATTGTGACCAATTTTGTATCCGTTTCCTTTTTTATCACTCTTACCATTTCCTGTAATTGTCTATTCATATCAGCATTCAATATGATCCAATCATCCTTATCTTGACTATTTGTTTTTACTCCACCGAATTTACCATCAGGGGTAACAAAGTATTCAAGTACACCCCCAAGTCGGATAATGTTGGCACCATATATTTTACCCTTGATTTCAATCTCCCTAAAATTTATATAGGGTTTAATCGCGCTAATTGATAAGGTTTGAATGATATTTAGAAATTGGCCGACTTTTAATGTGGTTTCTTTTTCATTCATGATGATATTTTTGAGGTTAACCAAATGCTCTTCAGTTATCAGAATCGGATAATCTTTTGATGAAGCATCAATTATGTGTTGACATTCTTTATCGATCCATTGGCTAATTTTCACTAATTCATTATCGATTTTTATGTTTTTTTCGGTCAATTTATTTGCTTCGCTGGTCAACTCCTCGACTGAATCGGTCGCATTAACAATCGTTTCATTAAGGGTGGCGATTTTTTTGCTGTCCAGATCCATCATTAATTCAAGTTGAACTTTTTCATCTTTCCATTCATTGATCAAGGTATACTTTGCTTTTCTCAATTCGCGTAACTCTTTAAGCAGCTGCGCGATTTCCTGCTTTCTGTTGATTGTGTCAATATCGTTGGCCGATATCAATTGAATAAAGGAAAATATAAAAACAGCGGCAATGAATTTAGCCGGAATATATTTATTTATATATATTTTTATTGTCGTCATTGTTTAACTAATTTTGCTGGAATGTTAAATCTCCGTTTTCGGTTACTTTTGCATCATTCATTATAAATGCCTGTAGCCTGTCATTATTATTTGCAACTAATAGACCCACTCTATTGTTATCCGACTTAATCAACTTTAAGTCTTTAACGTTGCCAGGGACGTAAAATCCGCTTTTGCTTAAGTTTAAGGCCTTAAAACTTCCGTCACCTTGTCCGACTAAAATCATACCAATTCCTGCGTCATAACGAGCCGTTTCGGGTTCAGTACCATACATGTTACCGGCAGTAATTAGGTCAAGTATACCATCACTATTTAGATCTTTCGAAATAATTGAGTTGATCGAAGACAACTGAATCTCGATTGGTAAGGCTAAAATTTTAAATTGGCCTGAACCATTGTTCAAAAGTATGCAGCTGCTAAAGTTTGAAACCTCAAGATTAATTGCTGAGTTTAATAATTCTTTTGTATAAATCTGTTCTATATTGGCATTGGCAAAGCTTGAATATGTTGGGAAATTGGATTTGATAAATGGCATTTGTAACGATGAACAATCTCTTCCCCTCACTGGGTAAATAGTTTTTTGATCGGAATTAGCCAAAACAATATCAAGGCTTCCATTATTATCAAAGTCGTTTGCGTATAAACGTAATGGTTCATTTGCTGATGGTTTGTATTTATTATTTTCACCGACATTTCCCGCAACTAGGTCGATATAACCGTCGTTATTAAAATCGCCTTTACCAAGGCAAAACCACCATCCGTTTGTCTGACTCAGCCCTGCTTTAGCTGTTACATCAGTAAAATCCCGACCACTATTTTTGAAAATGCTGATGGTCAACCATTCACCACATAAAATCAGATCCAAATCTTCGTCATTGTCGATATCAACGAATAATGCGTCAGTTATCATTCCAGGATGCAGAAGGGCAGGGGCAACTGTTTGAGTCACATCTGAAAATTTCCCATCAGTATTTTTCAGGAGATAACTTCTGGGCGGTCGTGGATAGTTTCCCGGTGATATACGGCCGCCAATAAACAGATCCGGATCACCATCATTATCGTAGTCACCTGAGATGACTCTCAGGCCGCTGGTGATCATTTTGGGAAGCGCATCCGCAGATTTAGTAAATGATTTTCCACTTTGGTTTACATATAAACGATCCTGAAGGCCGGCGGCATCCGTTTCAAATTCATTTCCGCCGCTTACGACATATAGATCCAGATCACCATCGTTATCAGCATCAAATAGTAAGGAACCCAAATCTTCGCTTTGACTATCGGCAGACCATGGTTGACTAGAATATTCCTCAAACTGCATAGATTGGGTTTGGATATACATTGTTCCGGAGTACCCGGAACTTCCGCCAATAAAAAAATCATCCAGTCCATCATTATTGATGTCGCCTGTTGCCAAGAGCGGACCATGTTCAGATTGTTTATGTGGTAACAGGGATTCTTTTGCAAAATCATTATGACGGTTTTCGATATGATGGATCTTAATTTCTAATTCATTTGATGTATCTGTAAACATGCGGATTCGTCCAGGATTTTCAGATGTTAGGTCATCGTTACCATTGACGTACGATTGATAATTTACTGTAATAACTTGATTCGTATTTACATGTTTAAGTATAGATTTTTTTCGATCCGGCCAGATTACCGTGATGTGATCGATAATTTTATTTTTACCCAGTCCGAAGTGAGTTTTGGTATTAACGGATGACAGATAACCTCGATTATTCAGCGCCTTATGGTAAAGCTTGAGATCACCTGATCTTAGTTTGATCTCGGCACCAATTCCATTGGGGTTATGCACCGGACCATTAAGTTGTATTTTTATGTAATTATTATCGGTATTTTCTCTGGACATATTTTTATAAATGGACGCATGGGTATCGATATTATTCACGATAAGTTCTAAATCACCATCATTGTCCAGATCTGCGTATGCGGCGCCATTTGAATTTACACTATCTGTCATTCCCCACAGTTCATTTACTTTTTCAAACTTTAGATGACCCGTATTTCGATAAATATGATTTTTAATTGTTGTGGATGGTAACAGGTCATACAGTTGGTCAAACGTAATCTGTAAGCCCTTTTTTCGAATCTGTTCAATATTTAAGAAAAAATCATTGTCGGTGATATCTCTTTTAATTCCATTCGATACAAAGAGATCCTGCAATCCATCATTATCAAAATCAGCGAATAATGCTGACCAGCTCCAGTCTGTTTTAGAAATCCCGGCAAATTGTGCTATTTCGCCGTAGGTGCCGTTACCATTGTTGATTTGCAGGGTATTAATCATGTACTGAGGTACATAGCCACCCTCTATCAATTTACTGAAATTTTCGCTGCTCATCGTTGCCATCATCTTTTTTGACCTCGCCCTGTCATCAGGAGCCATGTCAAGAACGATTAAATCTGGAAGACTGTCATTATTAATATCTGCGAAATCCGACCCCATACTGTAATAAGAGATATGTTTCATGACAGCGGTGATATTGTCAGTGAATGTCCCATCCTTATTATTCAAGTATAGATAATCAGGCTCTATATAATCGTTGGCAACATAGATATCCTCCCAGCCATCGTTATTGAAATCTGCGGTGACTGCGCTCAACCCCCAGGCACTGTTGGCGATGCCTGCTTTATAGGTGATATCAGTAAACGTATTGTCTCCGTTATTCCGGTAGAGTTTATCGGATTCATAAACAGAGAGTTTTTGATCAGATTTTGGTATTACTGTATTATTGTTATTAAAATCAATCCGGTGATTTACTAAAAACATATCGAGATCATTGTCCCGATCGTAATCAAAGAAGTAACTTTGAATAGAATACCCTTTGTCATTTAAACCAAAGTCACTGGCTGATTCCTTAAAGGTTAGATTACCATTATTAATATAAAGTCGATTTGCCCGCTTTTCCGGATCAGAATATGTCCCTGATTGGCACACGTAAATATCCAGAAGACCATCACAATTTATGTCGATGAATGTGACGCCGTTTTTCCAACCATCCTGAGCATTAACTCCAGCTGTCGTGGAAATGTCTTTGAAACAAAATTTACCTTGATTGAGATATAACGTGTTCGATTCCTGATTAGCCGAAAAATATAAATCGGTTAAACCATCATTATTAATATCCCCGACACCAACCCCACCACCGTTATAGATATAATTATAGTTGGTAAAATTATGTTGTTCATTTTCCACAATGGAGTTTATAAATCGAACATGTGATATTTTTAGGAGAACACGTTCGAATAATGGGGTAAGTTTCGCCCTTGATTCAACGTCAACGTTTCCCCCAAATAAACTGACCGAAACTAAACAATTTACTAAAATTTTGAATCTAAATCGAATCATACTTATTTTTTCTTTTTTGAATAGAAGAAGTAGGGGCTGAAGGTCCAAAGGTTTCAAGAAAAGACCTCCAGCCCCCACGTGTTACCTATATTTTTTAGGTTTTCCTGCTAAAATTTCCATTTAGCGTCGAGATGATAGGTGCGTTGAGGAAAGGGGTGGTGAGCCCAATATTCATCATCCGTCAGGTTGTCAATGCCAAATGATAATGCCAGTCCAATATCGAAGGTGTAGGTTGTTTTGATGTCAATAACAGCCAGATTACTGAGCCCTTCATAGGTGCCGGAATTGACATCAGTGTTGTCTAGTTCAGTAAATGCTTCATCAGCTAAGCGAACACCAGCAGAAATGTCCCATTTATCCGTAGCATGTAATGTCGCGAATAGATTGATTCGAAAATCCGGAACACGGGGAAGATCATTGCCATCGACATCGATTGGATTTTCTTCTGCGTCAGTTAAGGGAACCCCCGCTTTTTCGATCGTTGCATCGTTGTAAGCAATATTAAAACCGAAATCAATGCGATCATGCAGGAATTCTTCCTTATTGAATGAAAATTCAATTCCTTGAGTCACGACTTCTTCAAGATTAACAAAAAAACCGCGAATGCCACCATTTGCTAATCGTACCTGCTGATTAAAAATGGTATCCTCTTCATCATTGTGAAAGAAAACTAAACTCCATTTTCCTTTATCAATGCTTCGTTCAATTAGTAATGATTTTGCGAACACCTCTTCCGGCACAAGTTGTGAGTTTCCAATAACTTGATTTCTGTCTTGGGATTCAGTAATAAACACTTCGGTTACAACTGGATAGCGGACGGCTTTTGCCAGTGATAAACGAAAAAGCCATTCGTTATCAGGATCAAAAGCTAACGAAATTTTTGGTGAGAAATCCGACTCACTCCGATCCGGCGGATTATCAAGAACTGTTTTTAGAGTGCCTCCTTCAAAGATGCGCTGGAAATCTTGGCCATCCTCAGCTTCCCACCATTCCTGACGGCCACCCAAAGTTAGAGTCCAGAGATCGTCAACTTTCCAGTCAATTTGAGCGAATAATGCATTCATACTTGTTTGTCCACCATCATCGTTAACGAGACCTTTGTCTCTAATCTTAGACCGCCAATTCGTTGAATCCTGTTCTTCTACCTCATAATTGTACTTACTGAAATGATATCCGGTATAGAAATTTACACGATCATCATTAAACAAATCATCGTTGCCTAGTTTTAGATCGTAGGTAGCCCAGTAAGTATCCCCGAACTCTTTGATTCGACCACTGCCGGTATATGCCGGATCATCCGGATTAAGATCTGATGTACGTGTCTCATCCTTTAGTACGTCAAACCATGTGAATACTGTTTGAAAATCCCAATCTTCGTTAAGTGCTCCTTCGAGTGTTGCACCAACGAGCATTTCCTCCGTTTCCTGAATATTGACTGCCCAAGGATTTCTAAATCCAGCACCCGAGTCAAATGATGTGCCGTTAACATTGACAATACCACTCCACACTGGAGCACCTGTTATTGCATTTCGTAAATAATTTTCAACCTCTAAATCTTCATTGCGTGTTTCCCAGTATCCTACTGTCAGCTGTAATCGAAGTTCGTCGGTAAAGTCAAAAGCAGTTTTAAGTTTGTAAACATCTTGGTCAATATCATTGAAATCAATTGTCCCATATACAATCCGGTCTTGATTTTGAGGGTCCGTATCTGCAAATGCACCCACGACTGGAGTTCCTGTGGCACTGTTTGGTGTCAGTCCTGTTGAGCTAACAAATTGTTGAGGTTGAGCTTCCCCTTCAAAGTGCTGCTGGAAAAAATAATAACTCAATTTTCCAATTTTGTCACCATACGATAAGAATGTTTTATAACCATCGATAGTTTCATCCGTTCCGTATTTGTCAAAATTCTGAACAAAATAATTTGTACCAATTGTGAATTCCTGTTCAGCAGGTTGTCGGGTATGCATGTGGACTACGCCATTCATTGCATTGCCACTATACTGGGCTGAATATGGACCGTACATGACTTCTGTTGATACAATCTCTTCAGGAGCAATAATCTGCCATTTTGGCGCGCCATTCCATCTGTCCTCAAGCAAATTGCTTAGAGTCATGCCATCTGCAAAAACTAATGATCGGGCATTTTGAAAAAATCCACTGCCTCTCATAGAGAAAACACCATTTGTGTCACCAATGAATCGTTTGCGGACAAATAAATTTGGCAAATACTTCAAGGAATCTTCCGGATTTACCATATTTATTTTTTGCATGTCTAGTTCTGTAAGTTTCATCGTTAGTGTAGGAACCGTTATACGAACCGGATCCTTTTGTGCTCTCACGGTGAACTCATCAAATTCAATGACGTTATCAGTTTGTGCTAAGGCAGAGTCAAATTCGATATTCTTGTTCTCTTCAGCTATTAATAGTTGAATTTGGCAAAGTGCTATAAAAATTAAAAATTTCAGTATTTTTCTGTTCATTCGCTTTCCTTTCGATATTAAGAACTAACTCAAATTGAGTCACCTTCAGTTTTGTGACAATTGAATGCAATTTAACGGGTATGGATAAATCAATTGCACAAAATTTGATAGAGAGAGAGAGTGTGTGGGGGGAGAGGTAAGTTTTATGACGAATTAATACTGGACTGTCTTGTGTAAACCCTAATAAACAAGGGCGGGAATAATAAAAATTTAGTCCAAATCGCTGTAACTAATGACGGGTTGTAGCGAGCCATTTCGCTATATACAAGGCGTAAGGGCTCCTTAATAAACATGATTGCAATTCACGTCATATTCGTGTTTCGATACACCTGTTCCCAATTGTAGACTATAATAAATATTTAATCTACTCTATCATCCAGCAATAATTGGTATTACCTCGAATGTTAATTGGATTTATATAGGATTAAAAAATTCTCCACATGTATGAGACATATTTGTCAATAATGGCGAATTGCCTGGAGTATTCGTCTCAGTCGTGGGTTTATTTCTCCGATCGCTGACGTGCCTTGAACACTTTCATCGTTGACGTGCCATTTAATCCTGCTTTTCCGCAGAAATTGGCTGCATCGAGGTCGATAGTTTTTCAAGGAGTCGTTGATATATAAATCCAAGAAACAAAAGATCATCGAGATCAACAGAGGTACGATTCGAATTTTATATAGAAGGGAGTGGATTTTGCTGTATTTTGGTGAGGCGAAAATGAGTGAATAGTACTCGAAGTGTCTTGTCGATTAAATCTGTCGTGCTTGTGACTGGAAAAAAGCTGGACGGGGGAGGTACTCTGAGAAGAAAAAACCAAAATAGAATCTTGAATAAATTGATCGTTTGGTGAACACGATGCGGCGTCAATATAAACAAACGATTTTTTGCCTGAAGTAGAACGATCGTCAGCTAAATCCTGTGAGGTCGATGAATCCGATGGATAACAGCAGCATGATTTGTGGTTGTTACTCTCACTTGCTGGTTCACATGCTGTCGCACAGCAGTCATCCACAGGTTTTGGACTGACCGTACCGCCAGCAACTTCTACAGATTTTTCTATATCAATCTGAACAAGCTCTTTAAACAAATGCTGGTAAGGTAGTAATTGGCAGATTGCCAATGAAAATACGAGTAAGATTGATTGGAAATTATGAATCATTCTATTATCAGTCCTAAAGGTAACTTTTATGAATCATCACTTAGCCTGATTAATTCATGCGATTCGTCGCGAGAGCACTTAACTCGCTCATAATAAATTGAGTTAATCGACTTATTTGAGCAGGGATTAGGGCTCACAGCAGAATACTAATGAATTATTTAGGCTAGGGCTTTAACAGGTAATCTGATAAAAATGATTGTCAATTGTTTTTAGGAAATATTTATTTGTAAACGCATTTTGGAGAGTGAATCTAAATGTTAAGGAAGATCTAATTCAAGTTTGACATATGAGATCTAATACAATCTAATTTCTAAGTTTCGTAACACGATATGCGTAAAATGCAGTTTGAGGCTTACGGTGTAATACAAATTAGTAGTGCCAAAATTATATTGCTTCGGATATATTACTATACTATCAACACTACTGTTTTTGTCGCCTATAATTGAACCGTTTCTTCTCAGATTTGAATTGATGTTTATCGACTTTCTTCATAATATGTCGAAGCTATGGTCGATAAAGAGTGTGTATTCAAAACGTGAGTAGCAAATAGTAAATTGGCCATTCTTGACTGAATAATGTGTACGCAGCCAGGAATGACCGCGTTATGTGCACCATTCGATTATGTTGAGTAAATGGGACATTTTTTTATAATTTTTCCGCAGATTTATGGAATTAGAATTTATTTTACATCACATAATTAATTAAGCGGTCTTAGTGATTTTT
>JAJFLO010000375.1 GCA_021772675.1 Verrucomicrobiota bacterium
CCGCCACTTACAGCCGTGCAACTCGCATACCTCAAAGCCTTAGATGTATCCGAAAACGTTTTTGTTAGGCCTCGATCGCCTACGTAATGACCCCCCGAAAAAAGACTCAATAGGCCGCGAAAGGGGTGTGGAATGTGTGACAAAACTATTTCTGATGCAACCGTTACGACCATTCGATTCGAACTTAACTTTTAATCCCGCTTACGGGTTCAATACCTCTACAATTTACCTACTCACTTAGCATTCTCACCACATACAAGCCGACTTATACTGTTCTCGTCGGCACCGCCTTACCTGGCCCGTGAAGATCAGCACAAATCTCAAACTCGGACCTGTTACTCGGCCACTTTTTTGATCTTGGCCTTAATGCGTTGTCTGAGAACTCTTTCGGATGTTTGTTTTATTTTCATAATGATTAGCATATATACAAATCAGAATATGTCAAGAAAAAACGCATTGCGAAATTTTTTTTTACACAATGCGTTGATATTTAATTGAGCCCAAATTAGTGCGAAAAATTTTTCAATTCTTCATCGCTGTGTAACTGCATTACAATTGAGAATAGGAAATAATAACGCTTAGGCAAACGGAGTTACATCTTTCAAGGCTGTACCAATTAAACCTAGCAAATCATCTGCTATTAAATTGCGCATGCCATTGGGCGCAAATTCTGCGGCTAAACCATGAATAAAAACTGCAACTTTTAGTGCGGTCAACACATCACCAAACTGACATAAACTGGCAGCAATCATACCGGTTAAAACATCCCCTGTTCCTCCAGTCGCAAGCGCCGGAGTTCCAGATGAATTTACTAAAACTTCACCTTCAGGACTAGCGATCACCGTGCCATTACCTTTTAAGATGATATATACTCGAAATTGGGTCGCCAAAATTTTGGCCTGGGAAATTCTTGATTTTTTTAATAGATCGAATTTACCAGAAGCGTTAATTATTCGAGTCATCTCCCCGGAATGTGGTGTTAATATAGTGGTGCCAGATCTTGGGAACATATCAATATGACTAGCAAATGCCGTTAAGGCGTCTGCATCTAAAACAATTGTCTTATCGGTTTCGAGCAAACGTTGGACTAGTTTAATTGTATTAGCTTGTAGGGAAAGCCCTGGGCCTAGCACGATAGCATTTTTGTCTTCCATAAGTTGCTTGTACTCTTTAATCATAGTGATCGAATGAAATCCAAGTCCCTCATCATTTACGGGAGTTAAAATAAGCGCCAACTCTTTCAATTGCATCAATGGAGCAATCGATGACGGGTATGCCACCGAGACCAATCCACCACCTGAGCGCAAGGCACCTAATCCTGATAATAAGGGCGCACCAGGATACCATCTGGAACCCCCAATGATGAGAATTTTGCCCATCGTTGATTTATGAGCATTCTTCGACAATCGCTGCATGTCAGATTTAATATCCTGGTGAAAAACAACATTAAAAAGGGCATTCTTTTCATCGGTAAATTTATTGGGTATTCCTATATCGACTAAACGGGTAATGCCAGAAAACTCATGCCCTTGGTTCAAAAACAAACCTGGTTTCGGCAATCCAAATGTAATGGTTAAATCAGCACAAATTGCAGCGTCGTCAACGTCACCCGTATCAGCGTTTACCCCGGAGGGGATATCAATGGCAATAGCAATACATTTACTTTTATTAACTATATTGATAAGCGAGTTGTAAGGCTCTCTTAATGCTCCACTAAATCCTGTCCCAAGTAAGCAATCAATAAAAACATTTCCAGTCCTAAGCCACTCATCAGGAATATGATCACCAACGACAAAATCAACCTGTTTAGGCAAATGATTGGCATTTAACTTTGCATCGCCCTTTAGTTCATTTTTTTGACAAACAGATAATACGCGAACGTAATATTCAGTATTTTCGGAAAGTAATCTCGCGATGACATAACCATCCCCCCCATTATTCCCTTTTCCTGCAAGGATATTAAATGATGTGCAATGTTTCTTGGCAACACGTTTAATATATGCAAGAAGTTCCTCGAAGGCGCCCGTTCCTGCTCTCTCCATCAAGACAACACCTGGAGTTCCTGCACTAATTGTCTGTGCGTCTAAATTGCGCATATCTTCAGCAGTGACCACTTTCATAATAACTCAAAATCCTTATAGTTTTTCTGCGATCGCCATAGCGCACGCATAGGATCGCTCATGACTTATGCTCAGGTGTATCGTTGTGATCCCCAATTCTTGTGTGGTTAACGCACCATTTCCGCTAAGTATAACTGAGGGTTTTCCATCACTTTCATTTTCAATATCAATATCCAACCAGCCGCATCGACTGCCAATCCCAACACCTAAAGCTTTGACAACAGCTTCCTTCGCTGCCCATCTGCCGGAAAAATATATTGCGCAATTTGAAAATTTTTCGGACGCATTGCGTTCCTGTAGTGTATAAACACGATTAATAAACTCCTTATTGTGTCGTTTAATTGAGCTCATTATTCGAGAGACCTCGACAATATCTGTGCCAATGCCAATAATCATAGTTTTTTAATTTTGTAATGCGGCACTTTCTTTGCGCCAATTATTAATCTCTTCAATAAATCTTGGCAGGACAGTTTTTTCTCTCTTCCTACCGATTCCATGAATACCTTTTGCTTCATCAATGGTCATGGGTGCTTTCATTGACATCTCTTCCAAGGTCCGATTGCTCACTATTTGATAGGGGATCAATCGGCGTTTTGCGGCCATTTCATTTCTTAGAATTCTTAACCGTTCATACAGATCATCATTGCCCCCATCACCCATACTGAACTGACCGTCAATCATTTTACTATCAGAAGTCGATTTATCTGACTTTCTTATTCTGGATGATGGCGGTTTAACTGTGGATTTCTCCGATTCAAACTCATGAAATTCGAACTGGACAATCTCTTTTTTTTCCATAACATCACGTCCCAGGTCCGTAATACTGATTCTTGGATATTTTTTGTCGCCAATTATTTTAACACATTGCTGGTCAATCAACGTATCCAGTAGTCGCAATATATTAGGCTGACCTAATCTATTTAATACGCCATACGAAGGATATTTGTTTAGACTAACCTTTAGAATTTCTTGACTTTTTGAGCCGTATAAAAATTGGGCAACCTTATTTTTACCATAACGACCATCCAGTTCAAATACGCCACGCAAAACAGTGATGATATGATCCAATTCAGTTTCAGTCGGCAATCGTTTATTCGCATGATCGTGAGATTTACATAGGTCACAAACCTGACACAACCAATCACTATTTTTCTGACCAAAATAGTCTATGATGAACTTTTGCCTGCATTTTCGCTCACGAGGATATAGAAGCATTTCATCAAGACGTTGTTTTTCTAGCGCCACTTTATTTTCCAATTCCTCAAAATTTAATTCTGGGACTCTAATTTGAGGTTGCAGCAAGGTGATGCTGCGACCAGTAAACGGTGGAACCCAAATGAGTTCATTTCCGTTCAATGCGCGTAATGCACGTTTTACTTTTTCGATATCAAATTTTGTGACAGACGCAAGTTCTTCGTATGAACAGGGAAATCCTTCTTCAATGCGTGAACCATAATAATTTAAGATGCGCTGAACAAAAACAGACCGTTGTGTATTCGCTCTCGCACCATATACCTGCAATTTCTCCACTGATTGATTACTTCTTAAAAGTCCTTTGTTCTGTTGACGATAACCGCGATCAACATACCCATTCTTTTCCAGTATTTTTAACGCAGCACTAATCTGTTGCTCTCCTTTCGCCGATGAAACCATAGCAGCAATCTGAGATACGCTTATTTCTAAATAATTACTTTCATTATCTTCAGCTAAGTGGAGCAGTGTCTGGTAGGTTTCAAATACGATGAACTTCGATGGATTATTAATTTCAATGAGAAATTCATGGGTATATCGATCTGCCTCAGAAAATAATAAAATGCAATCTGAATCCTCCCCGTCTCTCCCCGCTCGGCCTGCCTCTTGATAATATGCTTCAAGACTCCCCGGAATATTAAAATGAATGACCTGCCGGATATCCGGGCGATCGATTCCCATGCCGAATGCATTCGTAGCAACAATGACTGAACTTGAATCGATCATGAATCTATTCTGCGCTTCAGTACGTTCTAGATCAGACATTCCAGCGTGATATCGAAGACAGTTTAATTGATCCGAAATTAAGTTAACATTATCCCTGGTGGAAGCATATATTATAGTAGGTTTGGAGTCATTTATTAATGATCGGATTCTTTTGAGCTTATCCGCTTTCTTGTGACTGGTAACAACTGAAAAAGCAAGGTTGGGCCGAGTATACCCGGTAACAAAAATAGTCAGTTTTCTACGAATCTGCTTTACAATATCATCGCGGACAACCGGGGTAGCTGTAGCAGTAAAACAACATACTTGAGGGACTTTCCAATGCTCAAGAAACTCACCGATTCTGATATAATCCGGCCTGAAATCATGCCCCCACTGGCTGATACAATGCGCTTCATCAACGACAAGCATATCCGGTTGCCGGTTTTGTACAAGATTATAGAAACTTTTACTACGTAATCGTTCAGGAGCTATATAGAGTATTTTAACCTCACCATTAAGAACCTCATTTATAACTGTTTGCTGATCAGCGAACGTCTGCGTACTGTTCAGGAATGCGGCCGGTATATTCCTTTGCTTTAGGGCATCAACCTGATCTTTCATCAGCGATATAAGTGGAGAAACAACCAGTGTATATCCGTTTTTTAAAAGCGCTGGGAGTTGGAAGCATAACGATTTTCCGGCCCCAGTCGGCATAATAACGCACATTTGTTCTCCCGCAGCAATTTGCGAAACAACCTCCTCCTGACCTTCCAGAAAGGTATTGTATTGGAAATAGTGGTTTAGATTAGAATATAGTTGTTCCTGCATAAGGCTTTCTTAACTCTTACTCGCACTAAATGATCGATGTTATTTTATAGGGTGGAACAGAATTTTATGCTTTTTCATTTACGATCATCTCGATTCAGCTGAATAACAACTGTCTACTAACCTGGATTATTCATAAAGTTTTGTGATGAGAGTTATTAGATTGCGTGAAATCAATGAGTTATGAATATCGTTCGCGTGCAGAAATAGTGAACTATTTCGAACCCAAAGATCTTTATAACTCGTTGATATTATGTGATATAATGACTCGTAATAGAACGTTTATGCATAATCCAGGCTAAAGGCTATCCATATATAAATCCCGATTTTTGATAAAATATTCAATCCCGGTATAAAGCGTAAATATAGCCAAAGATAGCAATAATATCTTCCAAACGAGGAGCACAATAGGAAGGTTTGGAATCCACTGAACCCAGATTGAACCGCCGACTAACAATACCAGCATTTGACTAACCGTTTTGCATTTCCCTATCCAGGAAGCAGCCATGACCTGCCCTTTATTTGCCGCCAATGACCGCAAGCCGTTAACTGCGAACTCGCGCGTCAGGATTAGAATGGTAATCCAGGCAGGAACAACCGCGTGTTCAGTTAAGACGACAAAACAGCTTACGGTAAAAATTTTGTCTGCAAGAGGATCCATCAGTTTACCAAAGGTGGTGATCAATTGTAATTTTCTGGCAAGATAACCATCAAAAAAATCTGTGAATCCCGCAATAATGGCGATGATATAACCAATTTTCCAGTACAGGAAACTATTGGGATACTCTTGAGGAATTGCGGCCAGCGCCACCCACACGGCTGTGAGAACTAATCGACCAATTGTCAGTTGATTTGGTAAGTTCATTTTTTATATTAAACAGTCTGAATTAAGGATAGGTTGTTAACTAAATTGAATCGTGTATTTTTTTATTAGATAAATACGTTTATTTTATCACTTTTATCAACTGATACAATTTCTATAGATACTCATATATGCAAGACCGCAAAAAACAAAAATATTACATCATCCCATCATTAATCACCGGGGCCTTACTTATAGTCATTTTCCTTGCCAATCTTGAAGCCGGTGACACAAAATTATTATATCGTTTTGATGCGCCAATCCATGATCGTTTCTTTCGATTACGAAATTATGTAACGGAACGGTCAGTTTTTAAGTATTTATTTAAAAAACAGCCGATTTCACAAGATATCACATTGGTGGGTATTGATGACTACACTATTGAAAAACTGGGTTTATATGGTCGCGGACAGTGGGTAACGAGAAAGCCTTTTGTAAAACAACTTGAATTTGCACAAAAGTTTTTTAAGCCCGCTATTTTGGCCTACGATATAATTCTTGCGGAAATTTCAGACGATCGTCGCGATGATGATGACAAAATAAATAACAATTATGACGGCGAGAAGTCTAAAGAAGACTTGCTAAAAATCCTTCAATCTATTCGAAAATTCTATAATGAAGAAATAACGGAAATAGATATTGATACCCTAGATAATATCACAAAACTCATCAATGAACAGGGAGATATAAATCTAGCACTAATGTTATCATTATATTCAAATGCGGAAAGTATCGATACCAAGATAATAGCTGCTTATGACTTTAGACACCCTGATAAAGCTGAAGAATCTAGAACTTGGGATATCAAGGATATACTTGGTAATGATGATGATGATCTTTCTGAGGACAATGGAAGAGAATTACCATATTTGCGAGATGTAAGTATACCCATTAAATATGTCCATGATCTTCCCCTCGACTATAAATTCTCTCATTATGCAACAATGCCCTCATACACTTTGCTGGATTATGTCAAGCTTGGATATATAAATGTCCCACGTGATGAAGGTGGCGTCGTAAGGCGGGTCCCCTTAATATTTGGAATGGAATATGAGTTTCCAGATCCCCACTCAGCAAGTCGAATTAAGCGGCAGTTTTTTTTACCTTCCATTTCTCTACTATCATGTTTGTACTATTGGGGAATTGATTTGCACCAGATGAATCGAGATGATGCATTCACCATCAATGGCAAACCAATTATAGAAATTGAATGGGGCAAATATTTAAGAATAAGAAAATCATCTGGAGAAACCATCGAAATTCCCATTGATGAAAGTGGAAATTTGTTCTTGGATTTTGTAAGCAGAGTGCAAGGATTTAAGTCCATCCATTTCGCAGATGTTGGTCCTCATAAAGCTAATGAAAAGGGTATAGAAATATTAAAAGATAAAATTGCAATGGTAGGAATTACGTCGACAGGGGCTTCTGACGTAGGAGCATGCCCTGTTGATGACAACACCCCATTTGTACTTATACATATGACAGCAATAAGTAACATACTTACCCAGACATTTATTAAACCATTGCCCCAAAATGAATCGACAAGCATCCTAATTATTCTTGCAATTTTATCTGCAATGGCAGCAACGTGCTTAAGACCCCTTAAATTTTCTTATTACACTCTGATATCCATGGTAATATACGGATTAATTGTGTCTTTTTATGTCTTTACTCACAACTATCTATTTCCTGTAACCGGACCCTTTATATTAATTTCTCTCAGCTATTTTTCTGTCATCATTTATTATTATATTGCTGAAGAAAAAGAGAAGAAAAAAATTAGTGGCATGTTTTCAACAATGGTCTCTCAGGATGTTCTTCAGTATTTGACGGAGAATCCTGAAACTTTTTCTTTAGCTGGTCGCCGTGCTGATGCAACAATGTTTTTCTCTGACGTTGCTGGATTTACGACCATTTCTGAAAAATTAACCCCCGAAAAACTGGTTGAACTATTAAACCTTTATTTGAGTCCAATGACCGAAATAATTATGGATAGTCATGGGTTTGTCGATAAATATGAAGGTGATGCTATCATGGCCGAATGGGGGGTGCCGTATCCCATGGAGAATCATGCAACGGCCGCGTGCTGGGCGGCTCTGGATCAACAGGCGAAATTAAGTGAACTTGTGGATGGGTTTAATAGAGATTTTGACGTTGACCTCACCGTTCGTATGGGATTAAACTCAGGATCCGTGTCAGCCGGAAATATGGGCTCCGATAAACATTTTTCGTTTACCGTGATGGGTGATGCAGTCAATCAGGCCGCTCGATTTGAACCTGCAAACAAAGATTATGACACTGATATTATGATTGGTCAATCAACCTATGAATTAGCAAAAGATGACATTGAAGCCAGATTGCTTGACAAGATTGTTGTGAAAGGGAAAACTGTTCCTATTCAAATCTACGAATTGGTTGCCAAAAAAGGTGAAATTTCTAAAAAGAAACTCAAGGTTCTAGAGCTTTATGATAAAGGTCTGTATTTGCATTGGGAACGAAAATGGAACGAAGCAATAGAGTGTCTTGATAAAGCGCTGAGTTTAATCGAAGATGATGGCCCTTCAAAGAAAATGCGTGAGCGTATTAAAGGGTATAAAGAAATTCCACCTCCTGAAAATTGGCAAGGAGAATATGTACGGACAAGTAAAGACTAATTGGGAATGATGATATTTTATTTATGACTATTGAACGGGAATCTGGAGTTCGTACCGCAATATATTAAGAATCAATAATCGAAATTGATACTTTCTAAATCTTCAGCCACCCTTCATTAGGAGGGCAACTATAACAATGACGATTATTACGGCAATAATGATGCCTATCACCGATGCAGGTGATTTGCCGAAAGCACTCAATGGTTTGTCTCCTCCTCCTGTGCCGCTTGATGAACTCACAGCCTTGGAAGTTGGAGCTTTTCCTTCAAGAACAGCTTGCGCATCGTCAATAAGTTCTTGCCAGCTTTGATGTCGATCTTCAGTTTCTTTAGCAAGCATTTTATCAACCAAAGCAGAGCATTCATCAGTGACATCCGGGTTTCTTGATTTAACTGATTCAGGGACTTCATCCATATGTTTCTGCATCAATAGAATTGGCGCATCTTCAACAAAAGGCAATTCTCCAACCAATGCTTCATATATAACGACACCTAAACCATACAAATCGCTACGAAAGTCTAAATTTTCATCGGCTCTAATTTGCTCAGGACTCATATATTCAGGGGTACCGATTGTAAAACCGACACCCGTCAGCCCCATAGATTGTCCTTCTGATGATTTTGCAATGCCGAACCCAGTTAATTTTGCTTTTCCTTCTTCGGTAATATAAATATTTTGAGGTTTCAGATCACGATGCAGCAGTTTTCTTTCATCCCAGGTATATTTCAACACTTCAGCTATGGAAATAAGGTAACTAAGAACGCTTTTTTCATCAATACTATTTTTACTCTTAATACTGTCTTCTAAACTCATACCAGGTTCATGCGCACTTACCAGAAAATAGGTATCTTCATCTTGACCCGGTTCTATTGCAGCCAGTAAATTTTCATGCTGTAATTGACTCATTAATTCAACTTCCTGAAGAAACCGGGTGACAGACTCTTCATCCGAAGTTGTGGAACCGGAAAGGATCTCAATTCGAAACATGCATCCATCGTCCTTGGTTGCCAAATAAATATCGCCTAGATGGCTTTCCCCAATTTTCTCATCCAGTTTATAACCATTCCCTATTGTTATACCAGGCTCTATTACCTTACTCATTCTAACCGCCTCCAGAAATTCAACCTTTGCTGGTTATGAAATTTACAGTTCATTTTTCAAATCACGTTATTGGGTGCAAATATGTAACATTTTACTCCTGATATCAAACTACTTTAAATTATTTAGGATAAATTTCTAATCAAATCAAACTGTGTTTACCCTTGAGACATTGATTTAAGTGTAGCTTCCAAATGAGAACCTCTATCACAATCGTGTCATATTATTTGCAGCATTTAACCGTTCAGCTAACAAAACAATTGTCTGACCTAACCATCGTGGCAAAAGGGTCAAATGCTGTGTAAATAATTCCTGAGTCAATATCATAACTTCGGTAGATTCAATAGCAATAACAGAGGCAGATCGACACTCCGATGTAATTAGGGACATTTCACCAACGATATCCCCTTTTTCGAGTGTAGAAAGAATTTCATTTTTCCCGTTTCGCATTTTGCAAACATTAACTTTTCCTTTAACAATTACATAGGATTCAAAGCCAGCTTCACCTTCTTCCATTAACGTCTCGCCCTTTTTATATACACGGTGACAAAAACTAATTTCACCTCTCAAAAATCCATCAATGTCATTTATAAAATCGTTAACCGTTAGATATCTGTCTTTTTTGTCCTTCGCCATTGACTTCAGAATAATATGGTTTAGGTCTTCAGGTATAGGAAAATGTGACGTATCCATTTTATTTGCATGAGTAAAATCGTGCTTGCGTGCATTTTCCAAAATTTCATAAATATTGTCTCCAAGGTAGGGTGGATAAAACGTCAACATATGATATAAGGTCGCGCCAAGTAGAAAAATATCAGATTGATAATCTAAACCTTCTGTATCGCCGTAAGCCTGTTCGGGAGACATATACGCAGGAGATCCTTTGATTATGCCATATTCAGTCGCGTTTCCTTTGTTACTCTTATTTTTCGTTAATTGATCCAAAACTAACTCTTTGTCTTTGCCGATTCCTATATATTTTGCAAGCCCCCAATCCATTAATAAAACTTCTCCAAAATCACCAACCATGATATTATGCGGTTTGATATCACGATGAATAATGTTTTTTGAATGAGCAAACGCAATCGCATCACAAATTTTTCTAAAAATATTCAGCAGCATAAACAAATCGTATTTTTTAACGGAATCGCTTTTAACAGAATGTCCTAGTTCGATGCGATTAAGTAGCGAATTAAGTGATTCGCCATGCATCAATTTCATTGTAAAATAAATTCCATGATCAGGCAAATATCCAACATCATGAACAGGAATTATATTGGGATGCTCCAGCTGTCCAGTGATTCTAGCTTCTCTGATGAAGCTGTCAATAACCTTTGAATTATGTTTTAGCTCAGGCAGAATTAATTTCATAGCTGAATAACGCTTAAACTCAGAATCGTAAACATAATATATTTCCCCCATGCCACCGGATGTCAGGCGTTTCTTTATTACATATTTCCCCTCAGAAAATTCTTCTTTCAGGATTTTTTTCAGATAGTCATCACCTTCAATTTTTTCCTGCAGCTTTTTCCCTCCTGGTTGTTGCCTATTTTCCTTAATATCCTCAATAATATCGTCCCAGGCCGTTGACGTAGATAAAAAGGAATTGCGCTTAATAATTTCACTATTTGAAATTAATAACGAATCTTGTCCTTCAATTTCCTTTGTAATTAGCCCGGCAATTATCTTAGACTTTGATTTCATTTTAGACTAGTTTAATTATTCTGAATTTTTGTTGTTTTATAAACATAAATTATGATTAATAGGATTGATAATTGATCAACTATCAATGACGTGTTAAATTAATGACTTCATTTAATACCGATTTATCGTACGCTTAAGCTTAGTTTATTGCTATAATATATTGTGGAATCAGCATCATACAAAATTATCAATGCTAACTCAATAAATAAGATTCCGCTAAATAACCCCCGCTCGAAAAGGTCTTGCGAGCCGCGTTGGGGCGCATGAGGGGCATCTTTCGGCAATTTTTCGTCTTTTCGGCGCGAATCCGATGCTCAAGAAGCATCGAATATAGCTCCGTAAAAACGAAAAACGTTATCCGAAATAGGCAAGCGCGCGGTCGTAATACCTTTTCGAACGGGGTTTAAATAGTGTCTGTCCCGAAAAGGCGAATTTCGAAATATTAAATTTCTATAAAGCCACAACCTGTTTTATGAAAACATGTTATGGATTTAGTTTATTTTCAGAAATCGAGTTATCAACAGGTTGCTACGGATGAGTAATTTTAC
>JAJFLO010000376.1 GCA_021772675.1 Verrucomicrobiota bacterium
GAATTATCTGGCACATGTCATCTCTGAAAGACGACGCGGCCACGATGCCCCCCCAATTCCCGCTGCTGCCGTAGCATAGCTGCTCCAGCAGAGCACAGCGCTAATAAAAAGGAAAACCGGGGGGGCTGAACGGTTACAACCTGGATTATGCATAAAGTTTTGTGATGAGAGTTATTAGGTTTCGTGAAATCAATGAGTTATGAATATTATTCGCGTACAGGATTAGTGAACTATTTCGAACCCGTAGAAAATTATAACTCGTTGAAATTATGTGACATAATGACTCGTAATAGAAGTTTTATGACTAATGCAGGCTAAATGCATTCAACATTTCAAATGCGCAGGGATCAAATTCTAAAGATGAATTTCATTGATGCACTTAGGGCTCACAAATAAAGAACTTGGATTTTTCGCATCTTATCTTCATGTCATCTATGTCCGATCCAAATGACGAAAAACATTTAAATATTGCAATATTCCTGCTGCTTTTCGCCATTCAGATCGCCCAAATCTGACATAAATCTGAGCGCGAAATTATCAAAGTTCTTTATTTGTGAGCCCTTAACCCGGTTTTCTGACAAACTTTGTGGTGAGAAAGCTTAGATTGACTATATTCAATGGTTTGACGTAGACAAGCGGATGACTGTGTGTCGAGTTCTTCTGAGCAGAATCGCGAGACAAGTTAAGACTTTGAATTTAGGTGATATACGCATTTGTAACAGACGTATTGTGAGAAATCCGGGTTGAATCTTTGTTGTCGGAAAATTAGAATTATTTTTTCCAAATTACCTGATCTGATCCGACGATGATACTTTTTACTTTGGCTTGTACTTCTTGTTTAAATTTATCGTTGTCTTTGACTAAGGCAGCAAAGTGTTTTACGATAATTTCTTTTAATTGCGGTACAGGTATAGGAAGTTTTCCCAAATGTACATCTGTAACCGCAAATGATAACCCTGTTTCAGATCCCGTGACTTTACCGACAATCGAAGAGTATATAGGGGCTTTGTCCAGTAATTGTGATTTTAGAATGAATTTTAAACTATCAGGGGGAACGAATTCAGTATATAAACCATCAGTAATTAGTGTTGGCGTTTCTCCTGATGCTATAAAATCTTCACGCTTCTTTTGTTTATGCTCTTCAGTTAATTCAAGGATTAAATCTGAGAGCATTTGAATTTCCGCAAGGTTAAACGAATACTCAGTTCCGGATTTGCCTTTTCTGAATTTTTTAAATCGTTTCAGTGCGACCTTATTCTCCTCTTCAGTTAATGAATTAGAAATTGAGATTGATGGTTTCATAAATACTGCAGCGATTGCTCCGATTACTGCAAGGATCAATACAAGAATGATCAAATTACGGACAATTGTAATCACTGTTTTCGTCTTTGAATCATCACCACCTTGCTGAAATGAATCTGGCGTCAATTGATCTAATTCCAATTTTTCACCACACGAACGGCAGAAAATTGCGCCAATCTGATTTTCTTCCCTGCATTTGGGACATTGAATCATAGTTAAATTCTCCTCATGAGTATTTAAACTAAATTAGTTTAAGGAAATTGTTTCATTTTTATTAACTGCTCTTCCGTGGTTAAAGCGTGACAAATTTTCCTGACCTGGATTGTTCATAAAGTTTGGTGATGAGAGTTATTAGATTGCGTGAAATCAATGAGTTATGAATATCGTTCGCGTGCAGGATATAGTGTTGGAAATCCGCCGTGGTGGAAACTATTTCGAACCAAAAGATCTTTATAACTCTTTGATATTATGTGATATATTGACTCGTAATAGAAAGTTTATGCATAATCCAGGCTAGTTTTAATTGGTAGTTTTTTCCTTTTTTTTTATATCATTTGATTTTTTAGGACTTTTCTCTGTAGAAGATGTGTTTGATTTACTCTCCCGTTCGGCCTCTTTTTTATAACTGTCACTACGATAATCGGTACAATAAAATCCACTTCCTTTAAAAATTATCCCTGCACCAGCACTTATTAGACGCTTCACCTTACCCGTACAGTGGATACATTCCGTCAGGGGAGGATCAACCATCTTTTGGATGAATTCAAAATCTTTTTTACATTTTAAGCATTTATATTGATATGTAGGCATTGTCTAAATTCCGTTATCGAGCTAAACCATTAATTCCTTTATACGAACCAGTTGTTTTCGTTTACTGCCAATAGATAATAACTTATATATTGTTAAATGCAATAAATATTTATCAATATCATAGACCCATTAATCAGACTTTTTACTATTGTCTAAATCCGTGAAGAATGTTTCGCAAACTAATACAACCATTTGGTCACAAAGATGTGTACTAAATATTCAACATACCTACTGGTAGGCCTTATAATTTTTACAACACTTTCTAATTCAATAGTATAGGAATTTGAATTCTAAGTGGTTATAATTGCGATAAAAGTACATATTTAATGAAATCATTATCCTGAAGGAGCGTGCGTTTGTAGTTCCGTCTTCAGACGGAAGTCTCCGATGAGCTTTAGCGAGGTGATAGATGCCATACACTCGCTGAAGCGTCGTTAAAACTTCCACCTGAAAACGGGACTACAAACCTAACCCCGTCCGTGTTTTGCGTTGATTTGATTATATAAGCACTTGTATTCTAAGTCGTTACTATTTGCAAACAAAAGCCCCGGCACAGCCGGTTAATTCAAAGCGTTGTGTTAATTTCTCAAAAATTCTTCACGGATTTAGGTATTAATTCGAAGTGATCACAAATTATTAGCTAACAGTTCTGTGTTCAAGTTCGGGTAAAATTATGGAAAATCAATGTAGCATCAGCGATGCAGAAAGTATTGCGGCAAATATGGTGGAATATCTGTAGGTATATCGACAACATCTTTGTGCCCATATAAGCTGTGCTTAACTTATCGAATATATGCCACAAACTTGTTATTTGATTGATCTCTGTGTACACGTCTGGAAAATAATGATACCAAAGGTTAATTATCGAATGTGGGAATTGAAAGAAGATAGAGGAGCAGGAGGAGCACACTCTGCTCCAAAATAAAATTTAAGATTTTGCAATCTTTGTGTATAAAAATAACCAGAGTTTCACTCCTGCTTCCTCTACCATCACCATAATAGCAAAATATTAGATTGTCAAATACAAATATCATTTTATCAATAAGATTTTTTCTTATTCCTTCGTTGCTGGAAAAAACGTTGTAACAAATCTAAGCATTCCTCGTGAAAAACGTTAGATTTGATTTTGATCTGATGCAAGTGTCCATCAAAATTTGTTATATTTAACCCACTGCCAGCGGCGCCATATTTTGGATCGGATATACCAAATACTAATCGATTAAGTTTACTGTTTACCATGGCGCCAGCACACATTGCGCAAGGCTCCTTTGTAACATATAGGCAAGCTTTATTTAACCTCCAATCCTGTAAGTGGGATGACGCTTGCGTTATCGCCAAAATTTCGGCGTGCGCGGTCGCATCTCTTAAAATTTCGACTTGATTATGGGCCTTTGCAATGATCTGTCCATCATAGACAATGACAGCACCAACCGGAACTTCTCCAATTGCAAACGCTTTCTCTGCTTCTCGGAGAGCAATTTGCATAAAGGTTTCATCGGTTCGCTCAAGTAAGTTCATATTTTCACCTTTGATTTATACGGTTTCGCTTATATTGCCTGGATTCATCAGATTATGTTAGGCAATGTGGGGAACACTTTAGCCTGAATAATTCATAAACTTTTTATTGCGAGCCATAATATCACGCGAAATCAATGGGTTACGAAATTATCCGGGTTCGAAATAGTTCACTATTCCTGCACGCGGATAAAATTCATAACTCATTGATTTCACGAAATTTAATGACTCTCATTACGAAAGTTTATGAATTATTCAGGCTAGAACAGGAAATGTGCCAGCAAAACGTAACTATCCATGCGAGTATACTGAGTGCATATGCAATTTCTTTGTGCCTTAATACCTAAATTCATGAAGAATTTTTGATAAATTAACACAACGCTTTGAATTATAAAGTATTGTAGAAATTATGAGCCACACTAATAAGCAGGGCTATTCGATTCTAATCTTTAACTCGTTAATTTTCAATAATTTGATGAAAACTGATCGCCAGGTGACCCATGATCGCAATTGAAAGAGTTTAAGCGCAATTTTAGTTGCTATTGACGAGAAAAACCGGTTATTAGGCTGATTTAGCTTGAGATAGCAAAATTCTTGCCAATATGCCTAAAAATAGAATCAAATAGCCCTGCACTAATAGGTGTGTTGAATATTTAATACAACATCTTTGTGACTAAATGGTTGTATTAGTTTGGGAAACATTCTTTAGGGATTTTGGTAAATAGTATGACTCCTTGTCTCAAGTTATCATTTTGATTCAGTAAATTGCCCTTTGATATTTAATGAAGCTAGTGTGGTGTTAGCGAAAAGGTCCGTACCTGTAGTGTGAACACTTTTTTCGCTGCCTATCCCATAAGCGAAGTAAATACAATCAAATTTCGAGTTATATATGGGACGCCACGCTAGCCTGAATAATTCACCAGTATTCTGCTATGAACTCTATTCTCTGCTCAAATAATACGTTTAGTTCGACTTCACATGTTAGTGAATGTAAATTCACTTTCACCGTGAATTTTTCACTAATCGCCTTATTATGAGCGAGTTAAGTGCTCTCGCGACGCATCGCGTGAATTAATCAGGCTAGGTCCGTTAAAACCATGAATTCGAAACAGAAGATGAAATTAAATATCAACCAATATATAAACTTTCCAATGATTGAAAGATCTACAATTTCCCTGTCCAAGTGGGAAATGTGAATACAGGCAGGATGCCCAGACAGTTTTCCTGAACGAGCGATAGTTTTCCCATTTTGTTCCCTATATTATCAATTTAATCCAGTGCAATAAGCTTCCACATGTCTTGAACTTTCTCCAAATTATAGGGAACTCGCATACTGCTCTTGTACTCCGAATCAATTCAATAAAAGCATCGAACAACATTTGAATATGCACCCTATCAATTTTTATGGTTACATATTATATTGGCGAAAATAGAATGACTAAAAAATTAAATAAGTACAGCAAATATGTTCATTTAATCGTGGAGGTTTTATCATAATGCAGGAAGTTATCGAAGGCGTTGAGGGTTTAAGGGAAGAAAGCTATAAAAAAGGTGATATTATTTTTGCGGAAGGAAAGAGGGGAAATGTTGTTTATATATTAAAGGATGGTTCAGTGGCCGTATCTGCTCTGGGAAGTGAACTTTGTAAGCTAAATACACCGGGAACTATATTAGGTGAAATGTCTGCATTGTTAGAGGGCGATTATAGTGCAACGGTTACTGCAAATTCTGATACAACATTTTATGTAATTGAAAATTTATTTGAGCTTTTCGAAAACAAACCTGAGATATGCATGAAAGTAGCCCGACTGCTCGCTTTAAGATTGCAAAACATGAATTTACTTTATGGTGAAATGAAGCATGAAATTGAAGTATTACAAAACGATTCTTCCACAAAACAGGCAAGCAGTAGATTGTACGGATTAATTCTAAAAATGGATCAATTTCTGAGTAAGAATATCAAAAAAAAATAAGTTGATGGCAACCGAAATTATCGCGGATTCAGGTAAGTTTATGGTAACGGTTCAGAGGTTCAGAGGTTCAGAGGTTCAGGGTTCAGGGTTCAGGGTTCAGGGTTCAGGGTTCAGGGTTCAGGTGTCAGATGTCAGGTGTCAGGGACAAGGCAGGTAAAAATCCATAACGATTCATCGTTTCGAGAATAACAAGTTGTGAGAATAGACCTCAGAACCAATACGAAATAATTTAATAGTATAGGAATTTGTATTGTAAGTCATTCTAATTTCAGATTTTAAATAAATTTTACAGAATCTCTTGATAAGGAGTGTGTGTTGGTTTGTAGTACCGTCTTCAGGCGGAAGTTTTACCGACGCTTCAGCGAGTGCGTGCTACTATTGACTCGCTAAAGCTCATCTGAGGCTTCCGTCTAAAGACGGGAC
>JAJFLO010000377.1 GCA_021772675.1 Verrucomicrobiota bacterium
TAATATTTGAGCCACAGGGCAGCAAAAGTCATGCGTTCTGACTGTTTCGTCGTCAGGATTACCGAGGAACCGGATGAGGGAAAACTTCACGTCCGGATCTGTGGGGGGGCTGGTTAGGGAAACCGCTGGTCCTACCCGGAATCAGCAATTATGGATGAGCATAACCAGCTCGGATCATTATTCGCTGGAACTTCTTTGGTTTTTTTCACATCTTTAGTTGCATTGAGCAGAGACCATTGCGGATAAATTCATCCAGCTCTCTGAATACGTTTGGAAAAGCCTGAACTCGATGGTAACCAACCCAGCCTCTCAGAGATTCGTTGTGAGATTGCATTATTTAGTTCATCTTCTACAGGTTATTTCGTTTTACAATTTCGCCGACCTTTTCCTTGAACTTACGGCGTGCATTTGTGCTTACACGAATTTTATCCCGCAATATTTGAAAGCCTAAATATTCCACATTTTTCAATAGGGATACTTGGTTTTTCTCTTAATTGACGGTCTTGTCTAAAAAAATAGTTATGCTCTCAATAATTCGCATGGCAGGCAGCCCTTTCGGATTTGGTGAGTAAATCGAAGTCATTCGCTCAATGACATAACCTGTGTTCTCGCCTTTCCATACCTCAATGACGAATTGAGATATCCAAATTTTACCGCAAGCAGTAGATTTTCCGAAGGGGTAAGTGAATTCAAGCATAGATTTCGCGAGCTTTTTTTGAAATTCTGATGATGTTTAGTATATATTAGGTCGTCAGAGTTTTCTTCTCTATACTGTTGCCAGGTTTCGACGGCTTTGGATCATAAGTGTTATCCTCAGATTTGCCGAGTGTGTATTCAAAATGTGAGTGACTTTGGTGAATGCCCGGGTTGAGTTAAAAGTAATGCGGTCATTCTTGGCTGCGCACATGTTATTCATTCGCCGCGGCGAACGATTTACTATTTGTCACTCACATTTTGAATACACACTCGATTTGCCACCCTCTGTTCCTCATCGTATTGGGGAACTCCCTCCATGATTCTTGTTTTTGTTCCACCTAAAGAATCATCTGAAACCAGATCCGTAGCTTCCATGAGTAAATCATACTCCCTCCATAGGCTGTTCAGCTTCATTTCGCTTGTGTCATTACAGATCTTTTCTGAGTCGTCAACCGCTACTGAATCTCGTGAACGGTGACCAGTAATTTTCCAACTTCTGGCGCTTGAGCTAAAAACTTATTAATTTTTTTTCAGAACTCGCATAAGAAATCTGATTCTTTCCTGCATAACGAATAATTACTTAAGTGAAGCAAAATAAAAAATTATTCATTAAACGTTATAACTCAGTGGAAGAAATCGTTTCACATCTTAGTTAGCACAGGGATTTTAATAGAAGCAAGTACTTTTGCTTCTGCCCAAGTTTACGCAACTTCACTATCTATAATCAAGTAGCCTTCAATCAAAAAAATAAAAAAAAGGAAAATCAAATGTCTGAAACTGCAACCGTAATTATCAAAAACAATTCTGGAAGATCCATTGACTCTATCGTTATGTGGCATACGTCTTCAGAACCAACTCCTCTGGATCTGGCTCAAACTCCGTTAATTCAGTCAAAGAACCTTGCAAGTGGTGATAATATCACGGCACAGGCGCAGCTTAGCTGGGGTTCACCCACGGACTACTGGACAAGCGGTGTACTTTTTCAAGGTGACGGCACCACATATATTGTGTGCGGAGTGGTCGGTGATCCCTATAAGGAATATGAAGTATCTGATGGAAGCACCATTACATTCAACGTTGAAGAATATACGTCCAACACGACCAATCAATCAAATATTCAGATTGACTATACTGGGGATGATGGTGGCATGGCATTCTTGCTCAATCCGGATACGGTGATTGCCATCGATGCTCTTAAGCTGGTTGCAGAAATCATTTCACATCTTCGTTAAATACTGGGATGTTAATTGAAGCAAGTACTTTTGCCTCTGCCCAAGTTTACATAACTTCATTATTCATAATCAAGAAGCTCTCAATCTATAAAATAAAAACAAAGGAGAATTAAATGTCTAAAAACACTATTGTGGTCTTTGTACCCGGAACAACAGCATCGGAGATTACTTTGAATGTAAATAGGGTTTATGGTACAACAGAGGTTTGGCCTGATATCATTGGCCTTGGCTCCAGCGCTGCGGATCAAGTGAGGGAAGCCGCGTATGCTTTGGCTTTGGAGGATTCCAGCAAAACTGCCACTATTGGGGATATTGTAGACAATTTCCCAACGTCGCCAACAACATCAATACCGTGTTATGCCAGCTTGAAAGCATTTTTCACAAACCCTGGCAACTTCAAAGATAACGAAGCATTCACATATGATTATTATGGATCTTCAAACCAGTGGACGGCGCCACCTCCATCCAAACTATTCTATGCAGTTCCTTATGATTGGAGACAGGACAACACCACTTCAGGGAGTCTCTTGAACGATGCCCTGAAGGATTTGGACACGCAGTATTCAGCAAATGGGGGTGAATACGACCTCTATCTGATGGCTCACAGCAACGGTGGTCTCGTTAGCCGGTATTTGCTGGAGAGCATAAAGCCAACCACATCCAACTGGTGGTCCAATCTCAAAATGCTGATCACGCTCGCCACACCGCACTTGGGCGCGCCACTCGCCTGGTCTGCGATCACGGGTCAGATGGATCCAAATAAACCCGTCATCGAAATCTTTCTTCAAAGCATTGTTGATAACAACGCGTTTCCGTCAACATTTGAATTGCTGCCTCCTAAAGGCTTAAATTTCATATATGACGCGTCTGGCGCCGGACAGGATATTTATGCTGCTGCTAATGCAGGAAGCGGTCAACTATACACTGATATGGAAACATGCAAGGTCAATATGCAAAACCTGTCGACCGCTAGCACTTTCTTCAACAGTCTTTCGCCAGACCTGAAAAATTTAACGGTGCCGTATTATTTCTACTATGGAACGGGACGTCCAACATTATCACCTCAGGAGAATCCTGCGTTCCTCTATATACCAAAACAAGGAAAACCGGATGAAATTTTTCAAAGGCAGGCCGTTGGAGATGGTGTAGTTCCGGCGACCAGTGGCAGCTTTTATTTTTCAGAGAATGTCACGACCACCTCTTTCTATGACTACACTCATGGTCAGATGGGGGGGAGTGATATGACCAACGCGCCCAATAGCATCTTGACTGCTGCCGTGGTTATGGGGCTTAATCCAACGCAAAGTCCAAGTTGATTCGTTAAAACAAATCAATAAATAGCGGCCGGGTTGCTGACAAAACTCATTTCACTGTCATTTTGAATTGGGGGAGCAGTCCTTAAAAATAATAAGGAGTGTGTTACAATTTTTCAAATTCGTTGGAAATGAATGTTTAAGAGTTTTGTCAGTCAATCAGGTGCGTGACCTCCATTAAGAAAGAAAGGGTATTTTTGATTCATAACCGAAATGAACATCATGGTTAGACAGCAATTATGGATGAATTGCCCGAGTTTGGAGTTCTGTTACCTTCAGATTGCTTTATTAAATCTTTGATGTAACTGAACAATAGATGCTGAAGCATACTTAAGACTTTCGCCTGAAGACGGGACTACAAAGGTCGGCCTCTATGACGTATCCATGAATTTTAGACACAGGAACTATACGAAAAATCATTAAAACTTATAACATAAATATACAAGGAGAAAACAATGGGAAATCAATGCAATAACGGGATCAGCGCTGTTTTTACGGAAATCTATGATAATGATTCATGTACTGTTAACACCAGTTCAGCACCCTACCCCAAGTTGCCTAGAAAAGGCTACCCCAAAAACTATTTTTCACCTTTTATTGACAAATATCGCACTATTTTTTGCCTACAGAAATTCGAAAAGTGATTTCGTAGTGACCTAAATTAAATTAGTTTAATTTTTAAGGTTGAC
>JAJFLO010000378.1 GCA_021772675.1 Verrucomicrobiota bacterium
GGAAACCAAGAATATACAAAGAGAATGCCAATATTTTATTGACGACATCATCTCCAAGACTGTCAATAGCTTGATCAAGGCGTTTTTGGCCCTTGGTGGAACTTTGAAAATCAGTGATACTTGGACATTGCATAATAAGCAAGTTAATACATCTATATATTTTATTAATAATATCTAAGCCAGGTTGTAATTAATAATTATTATAAGATGTATTATTATGAAATGCATTTCGTGAATCTTTCAATAATAGGCATAACTATTTTATAATTAATGAATTATGTCTGCTTTTGTTGGATTTTACTTAAGAAAACTGTACGCACCCGATCAAGACCACCAGTGTCTCCAAAATCAATAAGTGCATCTATCCCCAGCAATGTAGCAGCGCCCAGTGGTGGTTTACGTACCTCACTTTCTTCATATAGTGGTTTAATAAAAACATTTCGTCTGTTAACTGTAATTGAACTTATTAGCGCAATTTCAGGATTACCGGGTTCAGGATCGGGCTCTGGGTGAATAAGAGATTTTAGCACTGGGAAATATGTATATAGAGAGAGAGAGATCGAAACGATTTATATAAGTCATACTACGAACATAATCTTCGTGATCGGGAGGGACTTCTCTTACTTCTTTGGCAACATAGCCACCCAATATCCGAATTTTTCCTGTGGGAAATTTCCGGGTGCCTGAAACAGCTCCAGCAGGTAATCGCTTAAAATTAGATTCATTGGGTTTCAGAAGGTAAGCAATCGGTTCAGTGGCATCATCAAAAAAAACTTTGCTCCCATTATATTGAGTCGACCACCACATTGTTCCTTGCATGTCGTTTGTAAACTGCAGCCCGCTTATTGCTATCGGGAAATAATCGACGTACTCCAAAGAGTCAACTTCAATATTCTGGGTTTTTATATGAACGCCACTGACAGTAATTTGGTCGGCGAGCGCTGAATTCTGGCGAATGCTTATTATATGTGCGTCGTTATCATCGTCGGGTGTTTCTCTTACACATTCAAGATATAGTATCACCTCTTGTATATCCGGGGTAAAACCAAGATCCAGTGCACTGATCTCTATGAGTGATGGTATAAAATTTCCTCCGTTGCCAATACTCGTTGGATCCCGTCCCTCGATGCCATCACGATTCCAAATACGCCAGTATCCCGTTGCCGGTTCAATTTTTGGTATTGTTTGACCGCTGATTGACTGGACTTCGGCTAAAACCATAGACAGTGGATTTGAATCCTCGTAGTTAAACGAAAAACTCAACCCCTGCAACTCATCCCAATCAACTTCAGTCTCGGTGAGCTTCATAACAATGGGAACGAACGGTTTTGACGCATGATCGCCTTTATTTACAGCAGCAACACTACCTTCCAGCCAAATATCAAAACCATCGGCAAAATCCGGTATCAAATCACCATCGGTATCTTCATCGTTGACTAATACCAGTTTTCCCGGTAGCTTTTCTTCAAGACTATCTTCAAGAGCTGAACGGTCAGGCGCGGTAAATCGCAAGTCTTCGACATTCGTTACCGAATCGATGATCAACTCAGGGCCATTATTATTATCGGAGTCAATATCCAAGTCAATACCCGTATTGAAGCTAAAACGGGTAAGGTTTATTGCATCCTCACTTATAAAAACGCCATCATGGGTGTAAAATTTAAGGGTTACTTCCACAGATGTTACCGTTGAGTCGATCCAGGAATCAATATTAAATTGATTTAATGGGTCAACGAAATATCCACTTCTCATACTTAATTGATAATCTGAGTTTATAATAGAAACCACATCGTCGTCATAAAACAGGCGCAATGACCCCCCGCCAGTACCAATGATCCCGACCGAAAAGTCCGGGGCTTCGGTATTTTCCTCTTCGGCGAAATACACACCGATGCCATTGGGAAGAGATTCATCCAATTCAGAAACGATATCGTCATCCATTTCACCGACAAATGCAGTAAGATCGGGACGCACATTAATTACGCTGACTGTATCAGATAAAAAGGGTTCCGTATCGCCTCGGTAAAAAGCCTGAAGGGCGATGTCCGAGAAGTCTGCTAATTGTGGTGTTGACAAAATTGAAATTTCATAAACCTGTTCAGCATTGATTTCATCTCCACTACTCAACACAACGGTCTCATTTTCACTAATCACCTCATCAATTGTGATTTGTGAATCATTATAAACTAATTTCAGTATAAATTCATCAGGTGCAAGACCGATTGTTGACGCTTTAATCTGTGTATCTGTACTCATTGACACCCCCAATCCATAGGGTCTCTGCTCTTCCCAATCCGGAATTTGGCCCGTTTCATCGAATGCGAGTAAATTGACATGGACAACACGAGTCGAAATACGCATTGAACTATCCATATCACGTCGAATTCCCACTTCGTCTTCCTCATCAATTTCACCATCTCCATCGTTATCTTCATTATCAGGTAAAATATCCTCTTCTCTAACAATCAATTTTCCATAACTGAATAAATTAAGATCGACCCCAACAAGCATGCTTGTTGAACTGACAACCTCCGGATCGATTTCAATTTTTGTTACTTCCGGACTATTTATCAGTAATTTCAAGAGCTCATACGTTGCTTCGAAATCAAATTCGGACAGTGGCGCAAGCACTGAATTATCAAGAGGGTTAGTACCATTATTTGAGTATACAAATTCAAATGGATCATCTGCGGATGATTGTTTATAATATTGTAAATTGAACACCTGCCCGGTTCGGTGTTGAAAATGCGCAGTGGCATCATCATTTTCGACCGCTTTCCATCCCGGTGCGCTCATATCTACAACAACAAAACGAGAATGTCTGGAGAATGGTCCGGTATCACTTTCCAGATGGTGTCGATGCCAGCGCTTTCCTAACCGTTCAATCAGGCGAATAACAGTTGGTTCGGCAAAGTTTGCGGGTTCATCATGGATGGCATTATGCCGGTAGCCTATACCAGAGATAGGCAAAGCCGTTCCTTCAGAAAAATCATCATTGTATATCAGCGTGTTTGTGATGCTCCAGGGTGACATGGAAATGACTGGTGCAGTGGCACCTTCATCGGTGTCGGTTTCAGTGGCATCTTCATCATCCACACTATTAAATCGATTCAGTGCTTCAACGTGATCAGATACGATATCACCATCCGCATTAGTCGAAGCGAGTGTCGCCACCTGTTTAAGACTTCGAGTCGTATCGCCCGGTGGTTTAATCAAAACAAACCGATCTTTAGTTACGGCGATGTCTGCAGTATTGTCGGATCGAATCGCTCTAAAGCGAATAGTTGTATCTTGATCTTGTGTAAGAGTAGTCACACTTGTTATTGCGTTAGAGAAATCAGTACCTGTGTTGTAACGCTGATTGACCAGCGATTTCAAATCTGAGGTAATTTCTGGAGTTATATTATCTTCACTTTCGAGGTCAGAAAGTGACTGTGCCGATAAAATATACCAAAGATTTTCAAGCTCCATAGTTGTATTGAATATGTCCACAAATCCATAATGACCGTCCCGGTCAGTCAAACCAACGTAACCCAATGTACCATCTGGTGTTAATGACAATTCAGTCGGCCAAATACTATCCCACTGAGTCGGAGAGAATCCCGCCTGTTGAGCAAGCTGTTCATCTCCTAATGGAGTCGATTTTTCTGTCGCAGCATTAATTTTTATCCGTTCAAATGGAGAAAGAGCCGTTGAATACCCGGATAATGAATTAGAGGGTTGAAGTGAAAGTAATCCGACATTGTTTGTCCATTGAAAGCTGACTAAACCATGATCTCCGGTTGATGCAATTTCAATAGCTGATGCACCAACCATGTCATTAGAGTATACTTCACGATAGGCATTGAGTGACCCGAAATTAGAAAAAATAGACTGGTATTGGTTTAATACCGAGGCTGTAGCAAATGCAGTTTCAGCTTTAGCAGTACCTGGAACTCCTGCCCCTAAACTTCCTACTGCGTCAACTTCCAGAAATGCCTGATCCGTTCGCGCTTGAAAATAGGTAACTAATGGATGTGTAACCTTTGCGGCCGATCTGTTAATTTTCGATCGTATACTTTTTTCATTATAAACCTTTGTCGGTAAGTATTTTATATAATCGCCATAACCCAAGTTGCCTAGAAAAGGCTACCCCAAAAACTATTTTTCACCTTTTATTGACAAATATCGCACTATTTTTTGCCTACAGAAATTCGAAAAGTGATTTCGTAGTGACCTAAATTAAATTAGTTTGATTTTTAAGGTTGAC
>JAJFLO010000379.1 GCA_021772675.1 Verrucomicrobiota bacterium
GGTGTAAATTCAAAGCCTTGAAACGACAAAATATCACCTCGTTTTTCGATCGTACATGAGTTCTTACTACAGAAACAAACTCATAAACTGTACATCGATAAGCCAAATAATGCAATATATTAGTATGAAGTCATATGAAACGCACTATAACAATATCTACAATCGTTAAAAGAAAAATGACGGCATGCGTTAAGACAGGTTTTATATTACCCACCAAGAGAATCAATAAGTTTAATTAGCGGCATAAACAATGCAATGACAATTCCACCGACAACGACGGCTAGAAAACAAATCATAGCAGGTTCAATTAATGCGGTTAAAGATTCAACTGTTTGATCGACTTCTTCCTCATAATTAACTGCTATCCTCGCTAACATATCAGGTAAAGCTCCCGTTTCCTCTCCAACTTCAATCATACTGACAACCATCCCAGGAAACACCTGAGTTGATTCAAGGGGTTTTGTCATACCTTCTCCCTCTGCTACTGCGTCATGCACAGTCTGTATCGCATTTGCAACAAGTTGGTTTCCTGATGTATCCCTAGTAATAATTAATGCCTGTAAAATAGAAACGCCAGAACTCATTAACGTCCCAAGTGTCGAACAAAATCGGGCGGTATTAACCTTTATTACAAGCTGGTTTATCGGTGGAACCTTATAGGCGACATAATCAAACGCGTAAGACCCTACTTTTGTCTTCATTGCCATGTTAAATAAGAAATATCCTACTCCGCCGATAATTAACCCTTGCCACCACCTCGTTTTCATGAAATCACTAATAGCCATTACAAACGTCGTCAATCCAGGCAAAGGTTCACCTGCTAACATTTCGTCAAACATTTTAGCAAATTTTGGCACTATGAAAATCATTAAACCAGACGTAATCGTAAGCGCAATAAATAGAACTGATAACGGATAGGTTAACGCAGTTTTGACTTTCGCTTTTAATTTCGCTGATTTTTCCATGAACTCAGCAAGCTTATCTAAGACACTTTCCATTGATCCAGATGCTTCACCAGCACGAATCATATTAACGAATAGTCTATTAAACGATTTTGGATGTTTCGACATTGCCTCAGAAAATGTCATACCACCTTCAACGTCATCCGCTAAATCAGCAATCACCTGTTTTGCACCTGGGTCTTTCGCCTGTTTCTCAAGGGTTTTAAGACCTCGAAGTAATGGCAAACCAGCATCAAGCAATGTTCCTAGCTGACGTGTGAATTGGCATAGTAATTTTAATGAAAGCGCTGGTGTGCCAAGTTGTATTGACCCAAGCCCCCCACCTTTCTTCTTTTTACCTGAATTTCTGGATTTTGCTCTTCCTTGATTTTTTTTGTCCTTCCCGGCTGAAATAGTGGTTGGAAACAGACCTTTTTCCTTAAGTTTGGAAGAAGCATCGCTTTCGTCTTTTGCGTCAATTGAGCCTTTTTGTTCTTTGCCTTGACCATCCATTGCAACATACTTGAATTGTGCCATACGATGATCCTCCTGATTTGTATAATCTATTATTATTCTAAACTTTAATGTGAAGCAATGTTCCTAAAACACCAATTCTTATGATGGTTTAGTTCCCTGCATTTGCTGAATAACACCCTGTGCATCTTTACACTTCGTTATTAATTCACCATATGAAATTTTACCCTCCTGGTATAACTCCATTAAACGCGCATCCAATGTCTGCATTCCATATTTCGCGCCGGTTTGGATATCAGATGTGATTCTAAATGTTTTTCCGTCTCTAATCAATGCTTTAATGGAAGGAGTGCTGATCATTATTTCGTGAGCCGCAACGCGACCTGGTTTATCATGTCGCGGACATAAAACTTGCGAAATAACCGCAACAATTGAATTGGCTAACTGTGTTCTAATCTGCTCCTGCTGATTTGTAGGAAATGCATCGACAATACGATCAATTGTTTCCGCAGCCCCGGTTGTATGAAGAGTGCCAAAAACTAGATGCCCGGTTTCTGCCGCAGTAACTGCTGATTCGATGGTTTCTAAATCCCTCATTTCTCCTACCAATATTATATCAGGATCCTGGCGCAACGCTCCTCTTAGGGCATCGGCAAATGAAGGTACATCAACATGCACTTCACGTTGGGTCACAACACATTTTTTATGGGGATGATAAAATTCGATTGGCTCTTCAATCGTTATAATATGGTCATTTCGTTCATGATTAATTATATTTATCATTGATGCCAACGTTGTTGATTTACCACTTCCTGTTGGTCCTGTTACCAAGCACATCCCTCTTGGTCTGAATAATATATCTTTTATAATTGGAGGTAATCCAATCTGTTCCAGAGTTAATAAATCATTGGGAATAACACGCAAAACCATCCCAATATTTCCTTTGGATTTCAAAACACTGACTCGAAATCTGGCCGCCGTTCCAAAGGCAAATCCGAAATCACATCCGCCATTTGTTCGTATTTTTTGCTGATTGGCCGGCGCGGTGATTGCTTTCATGAGGCTTTCAGTGTCATCCGGAGTTAATGGGGCTGTATCAAGACCTACCATATGACCACTCATTCGTATCGTCGGTGGCACACCAACCTGGATATGAAGGTCACTTCCTCCTTCATCCAAAATTAATTGTAACAAGTCGTTCATCTCTAAAGCCATAGAAAACTCCTCCTACTAAGGTACAAATACAAAGAATCAATCTGTCGAATAGAAAACAACCAGAATCCAATGATGTCTTTTTCACCTGACTAAAAGACAGTCTTTTAGAATATAAAATAAATTATCAAAAAATCTAATTGTTAATTAAAAAATAAAATATTCTGGAAAACCAAAAGTTGCACTATTTTAGGAAAAAATAGTTTTCGACGGTCATACAAATAAAATGATAAATCGGCAGGTGAAATTCCTGAATTTTGTAGGTTTCATTTTCGGGTACTTTAACCGATACATCAGATAGGGTCGCAAGTTCACCACCAGATTGTCCAGTTAAAGTAATTGACTCAATACCCAATACCCGTGCCAGTCGAGCAGCATGGCAAACATTTACCGAATTTCCTGATGTGCTGATGCCGAGTAGAACATCACCACTTTTTCCAAAAGCGTTTAACTGTTGAGCAAAGATTAAATCAGCAGCAATATCATTTGCCATTGCTGTTGATAATGCATAATGCCCAGTTAGTGCGATAACTCTCAATCCTTTTTGAAGCTTTCCAGCAATATAGGTTCCGGTATCACCATACATGTTTTTGAGTTTGATTTGAAGATCATCATTCAAGGGACGTTCGATAGCAAAATTTTTAATAAGCTCACCTGCAATATGTTCTGCATCGGACGCACTACCACCATTTCCACAAACAAATAAAGTTTGATCACATTCAAGAGCCTTTATTATCATAGAACATGCAGCCTTTATATCCGAGGAACAACATTCAAGTGCAGGATAACGATTTATAAATTCAATTGTACTAATATTCACTGTATTTCCCACTGTTAACAACCTACCAATAACCGTGTGAATTCTTTTACTAACAGGTTGCTGGAGGTCTATTATCCATCTTATGAACAGGGTGTGATTGACATATCTCGTTTTATATTAACGAGAAAAACATTCTATTGACAAGTTAACAGCTTTTAATAACAATATAATAAAGTTTAAATATATAATTAATTATTAAAAACATGATAACAAATTCGAATATTAAACTCTATAATTCTAACTTGTCTTATTAAAACATAAAACGTATCTTGTTAATTAAATAAGATTAAAGGGCGAACTGAAATATGAAAATAAGTGTTCCAACACATAGCTTAATCGAGAGTCTCAGAAAAGTACTAAATATTGTTAATCCACGATCGACATTACCTGTTTTGTCGAATGTACTTATAACTGCCACAAAAAATGAATTATCATTATTTACTACCGATTTGGAAATTTGCATAACTACCAAAATAAGTGCTGATGTTGAATCAGATGGGCAAGCAACGATTCCTGCAAAGAAATTCGGTCAAATAGTGAGCACATTATCTGGAGAGAACGTAACGATTGAAACTGATTCTGAACTTATAACAAGTATATCATCTGGAAAAGCCTTATTTAAAATAATGGGATTGAATCCGTCTGAATTTCCAAAAGAAACGGAATTCCAAGAAAATCAGACTTTATCCTTTAATAAGATAGATTTTTTAAAGATTTTGAAAAAAATATGTTACTCAAGTAGTACTGATCAATCACGAATCATTTTGAATGGAATACTTCTGAGTATTCGAGAAGGAAATCTTACTGCGGTTGCAACTGACGGGCGCCGATTGGCGTTGGTAGAAAAAATACTTGATAATCAAGACTCTCTTATTGACTGTGACGTGATCCTACCTACTAAAGTCGTCAATGAATTGCAAAAATTGCTGGATGGAGATGGTGATGTCAATATAAAACTGTCGGATTCAAATGCGACTTTTATCATAGATAACACAGTATTAACTACAAAATTGATAGAGGGAAGTTATCCTAATTATCGGCAGGTTATACCCGCTTCGTTTACAAACTCTATTCAACTGCCTCGTGAAAATTTTTCAGAAGTCCTAAATCGTGTGTCGATTGTCGTCAACGAATCAGGTTCATCGGTTAAATTTTCTTTAGATCAGGACGAGGCAATTTTGGAGGCAAATTCTACTGAAATAGGTGAAGCTAATGAATCAATGCAAGTCGCCTATCAGGGGGATCCGCTTTCAATTTCGTTTAATCCAAATTATCTTAAAGATCCGCTGAAAGCATTGGATTGTGATGAGTTGACTCTCCGTTTTAATGACGAATACAAACCGGTTGTTATGCTTGGGGACGAAGGGTTTTTATATGTCATTATGCCAATGCGCAGCTAAATACCGTTAGTTTGAATGGGATTATTTAGCGAAATAACAGCAATACACTTTCGAAATTTTACCAACCTTACCCTAAAATTTGATTCCGGAATTAATGTTTTTATTGGAGAAAATGGCCAGGGAAAAACCAATATTCTGGAAGCAATCTATTTCATTTCTCTTCTTCGCTCTTTCCGATGTAATAATTTAAAGAATCTGATTCAGTGGCAGCAGAATTTTTTCCAACTTTCCGGATGTATTGAAGGTGCCAGAAGCAAAACACGATTGAAGGTTCAGTTTGGTGAATCTCGTTGCTTATTTATAAACAACACTAAAATTACCAGTGGTAGTGAATTTATCGGTCGGATACGTTGTGTCCCCTTTGTATCCGAAGATATATATTTAGTTTATGGCAGTGGAAGTGATCGTCGAAAGTTTATTGATATAACATTATCTCAACTTTATCCAGATTATTTATCTTCACTCCGAAACTATAATAAGGCCATTAAGTCAAGAAATAAGCTACTTAAACATGAACCGGTAAATTTTAAGGCAATTGATGCTTATGATTCGATATTGGGTGTTGCAGGAGCATTAATAACACGGTACCGTTATCAGTTATGTAATCAGCTAAATGAGCATTTAGCCGATATTTCACCATTGATGCTTGCCAATAATGATCAGCTAAAACTAAAATATAAATTTTCATATGACTCGGCTGATAAAGCAAGAACTCTGGAAGAATTTAAAAATATTTATTTAAACGCTTTGAAAGAAAATATTGATAAGGATATTCAATATAAACTTACAAGTGTCGGACCACACAGAGATGATTTTTCTATTTATTTCAACGAAAAATCTCTTGCAGACTTTGGATCAGAAGGCCAGTGTCGCATTGCCGTATTGATCATAAAAATGGCATCTGGGAGATTATCAAATGCCGCTAATGATAATGATGTTATTTATATTGTCGATGATGTATTTGGGGAGTTGGATGAAAAAAGAAAAAAATCCTTTCTAAAGTCACTGCAAGATATAGAGCAGGTATTTATGACAACAACAGAAAATAAAATTCCTGATGTAATACAACACTCATCGGTGTACAAAATTAACGATGGAAATGTGATAAAATGTAAGGAAATTAAATATTAAAATGAATGCAAAAGAGCTTAGAAAAAAATATCTGGATTTTTTTAAGAAATATAACCATAAGGAAATAAAAAGTGCGCCATTGATACCGGATAATGACCCAACAGTATTATTTATTACTGCAGGAATGCATCCATTGGTTCCGTATTTACTGGGGCAACCGCATCCTTTGGGTAAAAGAATTGTCAATTATCAAAAATGTATTCGCACAGGTGATATTGATGCTGTCGGTGATGACGTGCATTTAACATTTTTTGAGATGCTGGGTAATTGGTCCTTGGGGAATTATTTCAAGAATGAAGCGATTGAATACAGCTTCGAGTTTTTAACGTCATCTAGTTATTTAAGTATCCCTTTGGAAAAATTGGCATTTACAGTATTTGCAGGTGATAGCGATGCTCCTTTTGACGAGCAGTCCTACAATAAATGGTTGTCATTGGGTGTATCATCTGATCGAGTAGCAAAATTAGGGAAAAGTGATAACTGGTGGGGGCCACCTGGACAGACAGGACCTTGTGGTCCTGATACAGAAATGTTCTACTGGATTGGTAAGAAATCTCCTCCTGATAAATTTGAACCGGAAGATAAAAATTGGGTTGAAATATGGAATGATGTTTTTATGCAGTATAATAAAACATCGGCCGGTAAATTTGAGTCGCTCTCTCAACCAAATGTTGATACCGGAATGGGAGTTGAGCGAGTTACAGCAGTTTTACAAGGAAAATCAAGTGTTTATGATACAGAGCTATTTTTACCTCTATTTGTGAAATTAAGTAAAATTTCAGGTTGCGAAAGTCCCCGAGATACAAAAAGCGGCCGAATCATTGTTGAACACATACGTTCAAGTACGTTTATATTGGCAGATGGTATTTCTCCATCTAACGTTGATCAAGGATACGTCTTGCGCCGATTAATTAGACGTGCGATTCGTGAAGGCAGGCAATTGGGGATAAAAGAAAAATTTACGTTAAAACTCGCTGAGGTTGTCATCAAAGAGTATGCTGAAGTTTATCCGGAATTAGAAGCAAATAAGACGTTTATTTTAGAGGAACTTGAATGTGAAGAAATTCAGTTTTCTAGGACGCTGGAAAAAGGGATTCGTGAGTTTAATAAGGTTGTTGATTCAATACCATTAAATCTGGAACGAAAAATTATAAGCGGTCGCAAGGCGTTTTATTTGTATGATACGTTTGGATTTCCAATCGAATTAACAAAGGAACTTGCAAAGGAACGCGGTTTTGATGTCAATGAAGATAAATTCAATGATGCATTCAAAAAGCACCAGGAATTATCAAGAAAAGGAGCGGAAAAAAAATTTAAAGGCGGTCTTGCTGATCGCTCGGAGGCGACTACAAAACTTCATACTGCGACACACTTGTTGCATCAGGCACTAAGACAAGTTTTGGGAAATCACGTTGCTCAGAAAGGATCGAATATAACTATCGATCGCTTGCGTTTCGATTTTTCCCATCCTGAAAAAATGGATAAAGAAGAGATAGAAAATGTGGAGAAAATAGTTAACCGGAAGATTTTGGATGATTTACCGGTAATAAAAGAGGAAATGACGGTAGAAAAAGCGAAATATCAGGGTGCAATTGGGTTATTTGAAGAACGTTACGGCGAAAATGTTAGCGTCTATACAATCGGGAACTTTAGTAAAGAAATCTGTGGAGGTCCCCATATTTTGAATACCAGAGAATTGGGAACCTTTAAAATAGCAAAAGAAGAAAGTTCGAGCAGGGGCGTAAGACGAATAAAAGCTGTTTTAATATAATTATTCAATAAACCGCCGTAATTTGAAACCTGTTTGTGGTTAAATGCTTATGATAGAACCAACATAACTACAAATTGGACTTATTTTTCTCGCTAAACTTAAATAATATTGACTAAAAAACATGGAAAATTCAATATGTCTTTGACACCGTCAAATATGATGCCGCTAAATACGCATGCACCAGAATTTAACCTACTTGATACAGTATCTAATGAAGAACTGAGTTTAAACAGGCTTAAATCTGAAATTGCAACCGTAATTATGTTTGTATGTAATCATTGTCCTTACGTGATTCATATTCAGGATGAACTGGTCAGGCTTGGAAGCGAGTATATAAAAAAAGGTGTCTCCTTCATAGCCATTAGTTCAAACGACGTATTACACTATCCGGCTGATTCTCCAGAAAAAATGAAAGAGGTTGCCGAAAAGAATCAGTATCCGTTTCCTTATTTATTTGATGAAACTCAAGAGGTCGCGAAATCTTTTAATGCAGCATGCACACCCGATTTTTATATATTCGATAATGATTTAAACTTGGTATATCGCGGACAGTTGGATGATTCACGGCCGGGAAATAATGTGTCTTTGACAGGAAAAGATATTCGTCAAGCTCTAGATAATATTTTAGAAGGAATTCCGGTCGATCGGAATCAAAAGCCAAGTATGGGATGTAATATCAAGTGGAAGTAACAGCACTGTTATAGCTGTATTTTTCAGTTGAATCATTTGTCTTCCGACATTTTATCCAGATCTTTTTGAATCTGTTTACTTTTTGATTCTAATTTTTTGTTAATTGATTCTTTATTGTCACTCCAGTATTTGTAACCGAAATATCCAATGATCGCAATGATAATTAAGAAAATTATCTTTTTTATCCGTGCTTTTAACTTGCGTGCTTTATCTCTCTTGGTTACTTCGGCAAAATGCTCTTTAGATTGAGAAAAATTAGTTGCACACTGGTCCGAACAAAAATCGTCACCGTTCGATTTAATAATGCATTGAGCACAAAGTGGTTTGAAACATGATGCACAGCGCGAAACAGCTGTATCTTCAGGATGATTAGGACAGACCTTTTCTTCCATATTCGCCATTAAATATTCCTCTGGTAGTCGATTCAAATTTTGTTTTAAATAGCACATATAGGCTTAAATTTAGCATAAATTTTTAAAATTTAAATATTTATAGTTAATCCATCGTAAGCGAGATGCATGGAATTAGGTAATAATTTTTCCGTTTCGATATGGAATCCAATTCTGTGTGTGAGATGGGTAAAATAGGTAGTTTCAGGACAAAGTTTTCGTGATAAATCTATAGCTTCCTGCAAATTGAGGTGACCTGGATGTTGATTAGTGTCATTCCATAGGGCACTCAATATTAAAATATCCGAATTTTTAACTTTTTCTATGGTTTCAGGTGGCAGTGATTTACAATCAGTTAAGTATGAAATTTTTGATGAGCCGCAATAAAAAACATAACCTTTCACCTTAGTTTCACCATGATTTACATCAACGACATCTATGTTGATTTCATGAACGTTAAATGGTTTATTTGATAGAGTATTGATATCAAATCGCGGACGAGTTAAACCAGGACCTGGTTTGGTTATAGTATAGTTAAAACATTGTATAAATTGGTCGTACATGAAGTCTGGCATATAGACAGGAAGTTTGTCTTTTTGTAGGTAATTAAAAACTCTCAAATCGTCAAGCCCAAATATATGATCGGCATGAAAATGGGTATAGAGAACGGCATCAATTCTTGTGATTTTTTCCCGTAAACATTGCTGTCTGAAATCAGGTCCAGTGTCAACGATTATGCTGGTTGATTCGCTGACAATTGAAATGCTACATCGTGTTCGGTTATCTTTTGGATCATTGGACTGGCACACATCGCAAGAACAGCCAATTTGAGGAACACCAAATGATGTCCCAGTACCCAAAAATTTAAATGTCTTAGAAATATCAATTTGCTTCATACAGCTCAGGAGTTTTATTGAATTTGAAAATTTAAGGAAATGTATTTCTTTCAAAAAAACGAGAACCTATTTGTAATAGGTTCCTTTTTCAATATATCTCAATGTTTCTGTATCACTTTCTAAGTCAATTTATTATACAGATTTTGAATTAAGTTACACAATTTCGATTGAAAATTTTGGTCAGTGGGGTTTACAACAGTAGTTGTGTTTTTTGCCGGATCAGAATGACACAGCTGGAACTGTAAACTTTGAAACATTATGAATCCTTTTAAACATTTTTTATGCCCTTAGCCCTCGTAGATGAAGTGTTAAATATATGCAATCTATAGTGTCGAAACGCTGTAATGAAAAGTATTCGTATTGATCCGTCATAAAACAGTCTATATTATTATTCATTTTAAAAACCAGTAATTATCAAATTAAATTACCATGTTCCTAAGACAAAAGGATTGAAAATATGAAACGAATAATTGAGGCATTTGGTGCATTTTGGTATGTACTAACAACAGGTAAGTCACTACGACCTGCTCCAGGTGATTCTGGTGACAAAGCTGAAACCATTGCTCCAGAGAAAGTAAAATCAACAAAATCATCATCTGATAAATTTAATGATGGTGCGGTCTATACTTTACTGCTGCTTCAGAGGGAGGGCAGGCTAATCGATTTTCTGCTTGAAGACGTTGAAAATTATAGAAATGACCAAATAGGGGCCGCAGTTAGACAAATACATAGTAATTGTCAGTCTGTTCTAAATCAACATTTTGCGATTGGACGCATCATGCCAGATAAGGAATGTGAGTCCGTTTCAATTGAAAAAAGCTATGATTCACTGACGATAAAATTGTCCGGTAATGTTGTGGATAGTTACCCACAAAAAGGCCGGGTAAAGCACCAGGGATGGAAAGCTTGTTCTATAAATTTTCCCACGTTTAGTGGTCAACGAAATCCCTCAATTATACAAACTGCAGAAATAGAAATTGAATAAGGAATAGAATATGTCCCGATTTATTATAGGCATTGATTTGGGTACAACAAATAGTGCAGTTTCATATAGTGATACACACTCAGATAATCAAACACCATGTTTGTTTAATATTCCTCAAATAACAAATTTTGGTGAATGTGAAGATCTGAATATACTGCCTTCGTTTCTTTACCTGCCAAATGAAAATGAATTGCAGCGAGGTGGATTCAAGTTGCCTTGGAATGAGAAAGTCAATCATTGCATTGGAATTTTTGCTCGGAAGAATGCGTCCACTGTTCCTGGTCAAGTCGTCTCTTCTGCAAAATCATGGCTATGTTCATCAAATATCGATCGGTTTGCAGAAATATTGCCCTGGAATGGGCCAATCAAGAATAAATTATCCCCTATTGATGTCACAAAAAAATATTTGGAGCACCTGAAAGCGGCCTGGAACCATAAGTATTCCGATGATGAAGAAGATTCAAAATTTGAGAATCAAAAAATAATATTGACTGTGCCAGCATCATTCGATGTCGTTGCCAGAGAATTAACCGTAAAAGCTGCTGAATTAGCAGGATTAACCATAACCCTGATCGAAGAACCACTTGCTGCATTTTATGCCTGGATTCACCAGAATGAATCAAATTGGCGAGCTCAAGTGATGCCGGGTGATATAATTCTAGTCTGTGATATTGGTGGAGGCACAACAGATTTCAGTTTAATACAGGTTATTGACGATGATGGAAAACTCGATTTAAAAAGAATTGCAGTTGGAAAACATATACTTCTTGGCGGCGATAATCTGGATTTGACTCTCGCCTATGCAATCGCAGAAAAAATCTTGCGCGAAGAAGGAATAAAACTCGATCAGCAACAAATGATTGGATTGACTCATAGCTGCCGGGAAGCAAAAGAAACGCTGTTTTCTGATCCAAACTCATCACCACAAACACTTACAATCCTTGGTTCAGGAAGCAGTATAATTGGTGGAACCATAAGTACAGAATTATCATTTGATGAACTCAATCAATTACTTTTGGAAGGTTTTTTTCCATTGTGCGAGTTGGATAGCCAACCGCCACAGGACAATAAAGCGGGACTGCGCGTATTTGGATTAAATTATGAATCGGAACCGGCAATAACAAAACATCTTGCACACTTTATTTCATCTCATTCAGATAAGAATATAAACGAACTAAATTTACTTCCAAATATTGTCTTATTTAACGGTGGTGTTACAAAAGCGAAATATGTGCAGGATCGCATTTCTGATGTTCTTCAGAAATGGCACAATCATGATGATGAATCGGTAACGATACTGGTGGATGGTAATCCTGATCTCGCAGTTGCACTAGGCGCCAGCTGGTTTGGAATAGTATGTCAGGGAGAGGGAGTCAAGATAAAATCTGGAAGTGCTCATTCTTATTATGTTGGTGTTGAATCCTCAATGCCCGCAATTCCAGGATTTAAGCCACCAGTTGAAGCACTTTGCGTAGTACCATTTGGTATGGAGGAAGGAACCGAATTAATGATACCCTATTCGGGATTGGGGTTGATTGTTGGAGAATCAACAGAATTTAAGTTTTTCTTATCAAACAATAGAAACGCAGATAGAGAAGGTCATATTCTCAAGGACTCCGAAATCGAGGAATTGCTGGAACTTCCCCCCGTTATTGCGACACTTCCTGTAATCGAATCTGAAATACCAGCCGGGACATTAGTACCTGTAAATCTAAAAGCGGTGTTGTCAGACATCGGCACTCTACAACTTTGGTGTATCGAAAATGATGGACAAGGACAATGGAAACTGGAATATGAATTACGGGATATTGGTGTTTAGCTGGTGGAAAAACCGCTAGCAGTCTGTCGGACTTTAGCATCGTAGCGAGAAAATTGATAAATGTTGGTGATATTCACCGAAAATTCTAGAAGAAAAGGACTAGATAAGCTCGGCGTAAGTCCTTCGGGTGTGCATTGTCTGTACTGGATGGAGTTATATCTTTGGAGGATCGAGGCGTACTGAGGTACTCCCCGATCTTCTAAGGATGCAAATCCGCCTGTACAGACAACCCAAAGGGCGGGCATTTCTTACAGAATTTCATTTGCATGGAAGACGACGATCCTCGGATCGACTTACTTCCATGCAAACGAAACTCCATCAATAACTGCTCCGTGCACACCCGAAGGACTTACGCCGAGCTTATCTAGTTTTTCATTTACGTAGTGGATTCGTCCAAAGTCTGACAGACTGCTAGTCTCATGTAAAATTTTTATTGCGTAGCCTTGGGTTTAATACCCCGCTGCTCGCAGCGTTCCTATTTAAAGGTTTTTTCCCGATACCCCGACCGCTTGCGGCGGGGTAGTTCATTTACCTTGAATGATCCTTTCAAACTGAAACCGCCTTCATTTTTTTCTCATATCTGCATTGGAACCAAATATTATGCTTGATTCACGATTTATTGTCGGTATTGATTTAGGGACAACCAACATAGCCATTTTTTATATTGATACCGAAAAAAAAAATATAAGAATCAAGCCGTTTTTAATTCCTCAATTTATTGGTTTAGGCGAGTTTGACCATTTACCATTACTCCCTTCGTTTTGTTATTTCCCTATCGATAATGAAATCTCTCAGAAATCATTTAAATTGCCCTGGGATGGTGACTGCGAGATACTTTTGGGAAAATTTGCCCGTGACTACGGTATTGAGACACCTAATCGGCTAATTTCTTCGTCAAAATCGTGGCTGGCAAATTCTGGTGTTGATAGAACTAAACCAATCCTTCCTTGGGGAAGTAACCTTGAAGATAAACAAAAATCTCCACTTGAGGTTACAACATTTTTCATCAGCTATATTAAACAGGCTTGGAATGCGACATTTGGCAATAAGGTAGACCAGTTGGGTTCTCGTTGTACACTCGAAGAGCAGCAGGTCATTATCACCATCCCGGCTAGTTTTGATGAAACTGCACGCGAGCTAACCATAGAGGCAGCAAGATTAGCGAACATCAATAATTTACTTCTTGTGGAAGAACCATTGGCAGCGTTTTATGCGTGGCTTTCAAATAACAAAGCCACATGGCAAAAGAAAATAAAGCCAAAACAGAAAATCCTGGTTATTGACATTGGTGGCGGGACGACCGATTTTTCGATGATTGAAACGGATAAAAACTGTGTATTCCATCGTTATGCTGTTGGCGATCATTTGTTACTTGGCGGTGACAATATTGATATGGCTTTAGCGAAGCAACTAGAAAATCAATGGAAAAGTGAATTAACGAATCATGATTGGTTGATGCTCTGTCAACTATGTCGAGACGCAAAAGAATCACTTCTTTCGACAGAGAAAGAACATGTTGATATTACGCTTTTAAAATCTGGCGGTTCAGTTTTAGGAAATCTGGAAAGTTTTGTTTTACTAAAGAAAGATTTGATGGATTTGATTTTCAATGGTTTTTTCCCTAAAATCCAAAGAAATTCAACGTTATCCATGAAACAATCCGGAATACGAAAAATGGGTCTCCCGTATACATCAAACCCAGCAATTACTGAACATTTACTGCAATTTTTACGTTATGCAGCGCGTGCTACTAATTTTACCAATAACAACGAGATTGAAAAAAATCTATCATTGGTTTGTCCTAATTATGTCGTATTTAATGGCGGCTGCTTAATCCCCATTTCAATACGCCAGCATATTCTTGACATCCTTTCGTCATGGTTTCCTGATAAACAACCACCCGTAGAATTAGAAGGATGTGATTATTCTCTGGCTGTTGCAAATGGTGCGGCATATCATGGACTAGTAAAATCTGGAAAAGGTATAAACGTTCGTGGGGGACTCACCCGTTCGTATTTTTTCGAGATAGCTGAAGCCAATAATATAAATAAATTGATCTGCATTATTTCAAGAGAAACAGATGAAAACATAGACGTATTGTTACCGACCGAACTTGAGCTATTTACAAACAAGAAAGTAGTTTTTAACCTCTACAGCAGTTCCGTCCGACTGAATGATAAATTAGGGGACGTTATTGATAACTATGACGAAGTTTCAATGGTCGCTCCGTTAATTGCAGTGATTCAGTTTGGAAATATGAACGAAACAAAACTCAAGGTACAGTTGTCGTCGAAATTCACTGAAATTGGGACACTTGAACTTAATCTACATTCCCAAGCAACAAATCATAAATGGCCGTTGAAATTTGATCTGAGATCAATTCAAAAGTCAGAATCAAACAAGGACGGTAGAACAGACCAGATTATTATTGATGATAATAAAATATTAGAGGCTTTGGAATATTTAATTACGCTATTTACTAGCCAACCATCTGATCTTAAAACTGTTGTGCGACGATTGGAAGAACAATTAGAGCTAAAAAAGGATAATTGGCCACTTTTCATAGTGAGAAAAATAGTTGACACACTATTTGATTTAGTAACATATAGGAAATTGTCAACCCAACACGAATCGAAATGGCTAAACTTAATGGGTTACTGTTTACGCCCCGGTTTTGGTGATGCAGAAGATCAACTACGACTTCGAAAACTATGGAAGCTCTGGTTTGAGGGTATTTACCATAAACGGGACACCCAATCAGTCGCAGAATGGTGGATTATGTGGAGAAGGGTCGCATCTGGGTTGAAAAGCGGTCACCATACTGCTATAGGCAATGAATTAATTAAAAAATTATGCCCGAAAGATACATATCGGGTAAATATTCGTGAGGGACAGCAAGTAAAAAAAGAAATGTGGAATTGCCTCGCGAGCTTAGAATTTCTACCAATAAAATTAAAAATAAAAGTAGGATCAATTCTGATGGATAGGTTAAATAAAATGGAACCGTATGAACTGTGGTTAATTGGCAGAATTGGTGGCCGACAACTATTCCATGTATCATCCAATTCGATTATTCCCTCGAAAATAGTAACAAAGTGGATAGATCAGTTAATGTCGGAATCATTTCCAAATGAAGCACAAAGAATGTGTATGTTTGCGTGCTCCAGGTTAGCCAAAATTACCGGAGATCGATTTATAGATGTATCGCCTGAAGTAAGAAAAAATGTACTGAATTATATCAATAGAAATAAAGGACCTAAAAATTGGTTGGTACAGGTTCAATCAAAAATAGAAGATTCATTAGATGACGTTAGTCAGGTTTTGGCTGATCCACTGCCATTGGGGCTGAGTATAGGATCGTGAAATTATCAACGGAGATATCAATTTATCAATTTTCTCTTATTGAAATGTTATATCAGTTTGACTGATTGAACGAAAAACACTATATTGGAATCCGTCAAAAAAGTTAGACTGGCATTATTTAGTTTTAATAGCATTTAAAATTATATTGGTTGGGCACAATATGAGCACTTCAAGCGCAAAAATTGATACTATTTTTCATGATACAAAAGTAGATAAATTGGATAAGAGTGATGATATCAGCTCACCCTCAATGCAGATACGACGGAAGCTTTCAGCCGAAGAAATTCCAGTTGCGCATAGTGCTTATATAGAAATTGTTGGTTTTGAAGACGGGCCAGTTGGTTTTGAATTGAATAAAAATGAAGTACTCATCGGCAGGAGTTCTGACTGTCAAATGGCACTTCCTCTATTTGGAGTGTCAAGAGTGCACGCTCGTATATTCTTTAAAAACGACGAATATATTATAGAAGATAGATATAGCACCAATGGTACTTATGTTAACGGAGTAAAAATTGTCAGATGTATATTACGAAATAATGATCAGATAGAGATTGGTGAGGCAAAGCTAATATTTGTAGAAGAACACACACTGAGGTAACATTGAATGGCAAATGGTAATGCTGAAACAGCTAAAGTGACCTTTTGGGGTACCAGAGGATCAATCCCGACACCCGGCAGAACAACTGAAAAATATGGCGGAAATACTCCATGTGTATCAATCATTTATAAAGACACAAACATCATTCTTGATGCGGGTTCAGGCATACGAAATTTTGGTTTGGAAGTAATGGATGGCGGTTTGGGTTTGGACAACGGTAATTTGTCAATGCATCTTTTTGTTAGCCATACTCATTGGGATCATATCCAAGGCATGCCTTTTTTTGTTCCTATGTACGTTGAAGGAAATAAATTTATAATTTATGGAAGCCCAAAGAAAGAGGGATTTTTACACAAAATTTTGAGTGATCAAATGGACGCTGATTACTTCCCTGTTGGTATGGCTGCATTAGCTGGAGATCTAAGCATCAAAGAGCTGTCAGATGATAAACTTGAATTGGGAGAAGTTGTCGTTGATTGGCAGGAACAAGTTTTTCATCCGGGGGGGTGTGTAAGGTATCGATTCTCAATAAACGGGAAAAAAATCGTCTATGCTTCAGATGTAGAAATAGACTGTATGTTTAATCCAAGAGAAAATACACCCGATCTTGAGAAAATGACTGTGGAATATATGGAATTTATTGACGGGGCTGATTTATTGATTGCAGATGGTCAATATACAGACGAGGAATATGAATCAAAAATAGGTTGGGGACATAGTTCCATTCCCCTGGTTATTGATGTTGCCCATAGGGCGAAAGTGAAGCAAGTCGCCTTATTTCATCATGATCCAATTCATTCGGATAAATTTTTTAATGACTTATGGGCAAAATATAATCCAATGTATTTGAAAAAAACTCCTCAAATGAATGTGTTTTGGGCAAGGGAAGGGCTTACAATGCCCATATAGTGTTTCCTGTTAATATCCACTTCAACCCTCCTTTAACCTACGTTTATATAATTCTCCACTTTCCTGTGTATTTATCTTGAATTAACTTGTATTTCGGTATGAGTTTTGTGTTAAATGTAATCCCCAAGGAACTGTTCACAAATAAGTTGAATATGAGATATATGGCTTCTTTATGGACAGCTCATAAACAACAAATAACGGTGGAATGTATGTTTATTTCGTCGTCCTAATTTCACTAAGGAACTGGAAATAAATAAATCGTCGATATAGCGCTCAGATATGTGTCAGATTTGGTCGTAACGATTGAACAACTCCAATAGTTGTAGTTTGCCTACTGCGAGTACGTTTTGATTGACTTGGGATCAAAGACTGCGTGAAGCTGAGATGCCAATATTGATAAGTTATTTACAGTTCCTTAGGTTTAAATTGAAACTAAGTATTGTGAACATAACCGAAAAAATAAATACACATATTGATCAGATTTCACCTTATGACCCTGGAAAACCAATAGAAGCCGTCGCGGAATATTATGGTATAGATGCAAATGATATCATTAAATTAGCCTCAAATGAAAGTGCGTTAGGTGTGTCACCAGCGGCAGTTAAGGCGATAAGGAATAATGCAGAATTGTGTTTTCGTTATCCTGAAGGAAGTGCTCATAAACTTAGAATCAAAATCGCAAAAAAATTTGATGTTTTACCGGACCAGATAATAATGGGGAATGGTTCAAATGAAATATTGACATTTATTGGTCACTGTTTTATGAACAGTGAGACATCTACCGTTTCAAGTGAGCATAGTTTTGCGGTATACAAAATGATTACAGAACTTTATGATGCACGTTCCATTCAAGTTCCAATGACGAAAGATTTAGTGCTAGATATATATAAAATGGTGGATGCCATTGAGAGTGACACGTCCGTTATTTTTATATGCAACCCCAATAATCCAACTGGAACGATGATAAAAAATAAAGATTTAGAATCTGCTATTGAAAAAATTCCCGAGGATGTATTGGTGGTTATCGATGAAGCTTATGCTGAAATAGCATTGGAAACAATGCCAGAATCAATGCGATATGTTGCCGAAAAAACAAATGTTATTATTTGTAGAACGTTCTCAAAAGCGTATGGATTGGCAGGATTACGTTTAGGTTATGGCATGGGACCGGTTAATTTGATTCAAGCTTTACAAAAAGCTCGACAGCCTTTTAATGTCAATCTAATTGCACAAATAGCTGGAACCGCAGCGATTGATGACGATGAATTTGTTGACCAATCAAAACGAGTTTACCGAGATGCAAAATTATATATGGAAGAACTGTGCAATGATCTTAATTTAAATTATATACCAACAACAACAAATTTTATGCTGATTAAAGTCGGAAATGGAGCTGAAGTCGCGGAACAGTTGCTTAAAAAAGGAATTATTGTGCGTTCAATGAATGGATACGATCTACCGGAATATATTAGAGTTACGTTTGGCATGCCCAAAGAAAATCAGAAATTTATAAAAACCCTTAGAGAGTTGCTGAAATAACCAAAACAATGAATGTATTTGATCTTTTATCACAACGTGGCTTCATCTATCAGCTGACAGATGATGTTGAAATTGAAGAAAAGCTAACTAATGATCGATTAGTTTTTTATATCGGTATTGATCCAACAGCAAACAGTTTACATATTGGCCATCTTCTCCCATTGATGGCAGCTCGATGGTTACAACAATACGGACACAAACCCATTATTCTTATCGGTGGCGGTACGGCGATGGTTGGAGACCCATCTGGTAAAACAGAAATGAGGATGATGTTAGCCGAGAATGAAATCGAATCTCATGGGCAGGCTCTAAAAAGTCAACTTAATCAATTCATAGCTACAGACACACAAACCAATGGTTCATCGACTGAAGATAATTCAGCCATTGTATTAAATAACAAAGACTGGCTTGAGAACTTGAAATATATAGATTTCCTGCGAGATTTTGGCCGGCATTTCAGTGTGAATAAAATGTTAACTGCAGAATCAGTCAGGCTCCGTTTGGAAACAGGTCTGTCATTTTTGGAATTTAATTATTCGTTATTGCAATCTTATGATTTTTATATTCTTGCAAAGGACTACGATTGTGTACTTCAATTGGGTGGACAGGACCAATGGGGGAACATTGTTGCTGGAGTTGACCTGACACGGCGGGTTCTCAGTAGACCAGTTTATGGAATGACCTTTCCGCTTTTGACGGATAAACAGGGGCGAAAATTCGGCAAATCTGTCGATGGCGCGATCTGGCTCGATAAATCAAAAACATCCATATTCGACTATTATCAATTTTGGCGAAATGTTGATGATGCAGATGTAGGTAAACTATTATTTTATTACACCACATTGCCGATTGATGAAATAAAGCGATTGGTGTCAATGGATGATCGTGCAATAAACCGGGCTAAAGAAATTCTTGCGTTTGAAGCAACGAGTTTGGCCCACGGTGACGATGCTGCAAAAGAGGCATTTATTGCGGCAACAAGTCAGTTCGGCTATGCAGACAAGGAATGCCATATCAAAACATCTAGCAAAATCCTAAGCATTGATATTAAAGATGATTCATCGAATTTACCTTCTTTTTCTATTAACAGTACAGATATAGAGAAAGGTTACTGGATTATTAAGCTTATGGTTGATTCGGGACTTGAAAAATCAAATGGAGCTGCCAGACGCTTAATTAAAGGTGGTGGGGCTTATCTTAATGATACTCGAATAACAGATATGGACAAGGCAATTGAATTGTCCGATTTCAGCAATGGGACAATTTCGCTTCGAAGCGGGAAAAAAAATATACGGAGAATAATACTTTCTGGTTGACATTAACCGGCTGCGCCGGAACTATTTCAAGAAACAAATTAAAACAAAACCCGGCTCAGTTAAGTTTATAGTCCCGCCTTTTAGGCGGAAGTATTAACAACGCTTCAGCGAGTACATGCCACTATTAACTCGCTAAAGCTCATCGGAGACTTCTGCCTAAAGTTTGTGACTACAAACGCACACTTCTCCAAAATAATTATTTCACTGATTATGCTATTTTTCAGGCAATAAGAACAACTTAGAATACAAATTTCCATACAATCAAGTTAGCATATATTTTACGGATACAAGAGTGTGTATCAAAACCTGAATCTTCCTAAACTTCACCCTACCATAGCTTGTTCAAAAAGTCTAAAGTCGCATGGTCTTCCGGCTGGTTCAGTTCGTCTTGTGTCGATGTACTTCGCAGTATATAAATTGAATAATCACCATGAAAATCGATGAAGATAAATTTCTTAAATCGCTGTTTCCCCAGCTAACAAAAGATGATTCAATCATTATTCCTCCTGGAGACGATTGCGCAGCGATTAAATTAAGTGATGATTCTCTTTTATTGGTGACAGTTGATCAGTTATCCGAGGAGATTCACTACTACTCAAAAGATTCTCTCAATCCAACCTGCCCTAAGAAAGCTGGCAGAAAGCTTCTCGCACGAAATATCAGTGACATTGCTGCGATGGCGGGCAAGCCATTGTATGCACTTCTAGCCATTAGCATGAGGTCCGAATATGATCAGGAGTGGTTAATCGAGTTTACTGCCGGTGTTCTTGATCTTGCTAGAAACTACAATATCCATATTATTGGTGGGGATTTGGCAGCTGCAAAGGCAAACAATGCCAGTTTAACACTAATTGGCACAGTTTCTTCTCACCAAGTTTGCAGACGAGATCAAGCCAATGAAGGGGATTTAATATTTGTTACAGGAAAATTTGGAGGATCATTGTCGACAGAAAAACATCTCAACTTTAAACCCAGGTTAAATGAAGCGCTTTGGTTAGCAGAAAATGATTATACCCGAGCAATAATTGATGTAAGTGATGGCTTAATACAAGATTTGGCTAGAGTATGTGATGCGTCATCACTCAGTGCTATCATAAATGAAGAAAATGTCCCCCGTTCCAATGTCGACAATGTAGAATTGCCCCTTGAAAATGCCTATCTTGACGGTGAAGATTATGAATTATTATTTGCAGTGCCGGCATCAATGAAAGACCAATTATTGGATCAATGGCCAATAAAAGTGGAGTTAACAGAAATTGGTCGGTTTACGAAACACGTAAAAGAATCGCCAATTTCTACAACTGAAGGAATCGATTTATCTCCACTATTAAAATTGGGCTTCGACCATTTTTCTCGAAGTATTAATTCAGTTGCAAATTAAATTTTGGAGAATTGGTATCAGTCATTTATAAATTGAAATTATAATCCATTATGCCAATAAAAATGGCGAGGAAAAAGTAGAAAATAGGCCCGGCCCTGAGTGATATTTGATTGACAGATTAGGATTTCAATCACCGCCTATGCATTAATCGTATGAACAAATTGGGTTAAAAATCTTTTTCTAATAAAATTTTCTAGTTGGTGTTCTTACGTACATTTTGTGGGAAATCAGCAAACTCTTGAAAAGTGCTGATTTGACTTAAATTCAAAAAATCGAATCGTTTTTTAAGCGATTGCATTTAAGATTGAATAGTAATCCATAGATTTTCATAAAATTCGGTAGATTGCGGCGATAATAGGACGAAAAATTAGACTAAAGTTTTTATGGCAGAAAACATCTCTCCATTCTCAAAATCGATTACTGAACTTACCAAAAACAAACTCTCGGTTATAGGACTGATCATTATTTTGGTCGTTAGTTTATTGTGTGTTTTAGCTCCATTCATCTGTTCTAACGATCCAACTCAAATTTTCCCTTGGATAGGTGCCCAGTCTCCTGGATTTCAATCGCCACCTTGTTTATCAGAAAACGTGTTTAGAGTCGGTCAGGCCCCCGAAACATCTAAAAAGATTTTGAGCTATAAAACACTAATTTATACTGTAAAACGGTCAGTTTCCGAACAACTAAGAATTGTTGTTCGACGTGGCAAAATTCATCGGCTTACCTCATTAACCGGAGCAAAGAACTTCGTCGAATTTAACCTTAATAAAGAATTTGAAGAAGCCTGGGAGTTGACCAAATCTGATGAATTGGGTAGACTGTTGCCAAAGGCGAAATTAAAGGTTAACGAGCCCGTTCCAGAAGGGTTAATGGAACCGGATCAACGAGTCATGATTGTTCAGCTTGTTAAAAAAATTGATAATGAAATTATCCAGTTTGAATTTGATCAAGAACTCTTAAAGGGGATCCAGCGAAACGGCAGAGAAATTGATCAAGTAACATTAAAGGGAGAAAACATTGTAAGTATCAGCGACGGTAAGAATGAACTTAAGACCAGGTTTTTACTGGGTACGGATGAATTGGGGCGTGATTTATTCAGTCGTATTTTGTATGGCGGAAGAATCTCACTTCTCATCGGTATTGTTGCTACCGTTGTAAGCTTATTAATTGGAGTATGTTACGGGGCAATATCGGGGTATGTTGGAGGTAAAGTAGATCGGATTATGATGAACGTTATCGATATACTTTACGCAATACCATTTATGTTTTTAGTAATAATTCTTTTAGTATTATTTGGCCGAAATATAGTCATTCTCTTTATTGCTTTGGGTGCGGTACAATGGTTGACTATGGCCAGAATTGTTCGAGGTCAGATTTATTCGTTAAAGGCAAAGGAATTCATTGATGCGGCCCGTGTATGTGGTGCGAGTTCCCAGCGAATAATTTTTTATCATTTAATTCCAAATGCACTTGGGCCAATCATTGTCTACGCGACATTGACGGTTCCCGTCGTCATTCTCGAAGAAAGTTTTTTGGCGTTTATTGGATTATCGGTCCAGTATAATGGACAAAATCTCGATTCCTGGGGCTCTCTTGTTCAACAGGGGATGTTATCGCTGGGTACTGGGGGAGAACGTTATTGGCTTCTAATTGGTCCGTCGATAGTTATGGCGCTGACATTATTTGGATTAAATTGTTTGGGAGATGGATTAAGAGATAGTTTCGACCCAAAAACAAAAACTCATGCTTAGTATAAATTATTCAATGATTTACCCCTGAATCTCATGTATAAAATGCAAATTCTGATTGCCGGACGATTCGTTTGTTGTGCACGTTAAACCTATGTTTACCACTTAACTCACCCTTATTTTTGTAAATTCTTCATTTTCAAGCATTAAAAAATTTTGCAATTATTTTTTAAGTATAATAAATATTGCTTGATATTTTTATTATTATACTTATTATAATGTTTTTATA
>JAJFLO010000380.1 GCA_021772675.1 Verrucomicrobiota bacterium
CTCGTGAGTGAAGCGAAACAGAAATAATGTAAGTATTCGGTAAAGACGTTGGTAGCCCGGTTGTTATTGCCTGTATAAAAAATTTTCTCATCCGCCGCGGCCGACAAGTTACTTCTATCTCACGTGTATTCATTGCCTACAGAATAAATTTATAGACGTCTTTACCGAATACTTACGTAGATTTCTTTATGATAAAGAAAAATTATACTAAACTTTAACTGACGTAGTTCCGCTGGACGCAGGAACGAAGGTATGTCAGTGTCTATAAAAAAACGAGTACATTTTCTAATAAAAAAACAATCATTGGAAATCAGGTATTGCCCCTATTGTCTTTACTGTCGACGGGCACCTCATACTGACCCACCTGTGGGCACCCCAAAGTGACCCACCTATTCGGTTTTATTTTGTTACATTTACATCTGAATCTAATTCTTTGCAAGATCGATTGCGAAGCCGATAGCTTTTTCCGGTGATTTTGATGATTTCGGAGTCCTGCATCAGGCGATCGAGGATGGCAGTAGCAGCGGCGTTATCGCCAAGCAACTTTCCCCAGTCGTTCAACGGCCTATTGGTTGTCATAACAGTCGATTTCAGATCGTGACGACGCATTATAACTTCCAGTAGGTACTCGCCGGCTTTCCTGGAGAGTTCTTTCATTCCCATGTCGTCAATGATGAGTAAGTCGACCTTGAGATAGTTGCGCAACACGCGGCTATCATCGCCGAGAGCCTCTTCTTTCATGAAGTCACGAGCAAGGTCAAAAATGCTGCGATATAGTACCAGTAATCCTTGACGGATTGCATGCTGACCAATGGCCTGGACCAGATGACTTTTGCCAACACCTGGCGGCCCAAGAAAGAGCACGTCGCGGCCATCACGTACGAACTGACAGGTAGCCAACTGGTAAAGTTGTTTTCGATCCACTTCATTGAAATGAAAGTCGAATTGATCGAGCGTATTTATATTGCGAAAAGATGCGGCCTTTGTGCGCCGTTCGACCTGGCGTTGATCACGCAGTACGACCTCGTCTTGAAGAATGAGTTCAAGGAACTCCTGATGGGACAAGCTGTTGCCGGCGGCCTCCTGAAGCCGTACAGCAAGCGTATTGATAATGCCGCTGAGGCGTAGTTTCCTGAGCGTCAGGTGAAGACTGTCTGGTATCACGATATTCTCCTTTCTACTAATTGGTTGGATGGTTAAAGTTGCGATGAAATAAACTTATCAGTTATTCGTATCCCCCTCTCCAGATGTCTCCGGTATGATTGCGCCGAGCACTGCGGTATAGTCAGCAAGATCTCGAATAATTGAGTGAGTTTGTGTGAATGGCAGCTCTGGATGGAGTTCCGCCGGGTGCTGTTTTGCCAGTTTTCGGAGATCGCCCAACTTCCACAGCTGCAACTGTGTGGCACGTTCACAAGCACGAGATAAGACCGATGATTCAACCTTATTAGTCAGGTTGAGTAAGCCCTGAAGAACACGAACGCCAGCGATGCCACGTACTCGCAGCATGGCTGTACCCCATGTGTGGACATTTGAATCGATGTCTTCGAGTTCGCGCAGCAGATAGTGTTCGCCGTGCTCAAGATTGGAGATTTTTTGCAGGGAAATATCGCTGTTATGAGTGTTGAATTTTCCTGGCTCAACACGTGAGTGAATGCGAACTGTCCTGAATTCAACCGGGTGAAAAATGCGCACAACATGCGTATCCCATCGAACCCACACTTTCCGTCCAAGAAACTCTGGCGGGGCGGAGTAGTAGCTCTTAGCAACTTCCACATGGCCATCGCGATGAACAATGCGCTGGCCTTCAGTGAAACACGGAAATAGCATTGCCGGTAATGCTTGAAGAAAAGGCTTTTCAAGCTCAAATGTAGCACGGACTTGCTTCTGTGTGGTGCCGTGGATACGGGTATCCGCAACAGTTTCTTCCCACCAGCGAAGATGTTCGTTTTGAGCAATTAAACTCGAAAACTTTTGCCCCTTCAGTGCACTATTGAAGGCGTAGCCGACTCCTCGCTCCACTTTCCCCTTCAACTCGGGCCGCCGAGGTGGAGTTGGCAAAATCGCCATGTTATAGTGCTCCGCGAATGAGTTGAACTTGGGGTTGAGCTCCGGATCATATTTATCCGCCAATATGACCGCAGCCTTCAGATTATCCGGAACCAGAGTCTTTGGAACCCCGCCAAAGTGCCGAAAGGCGTTTTCTAAAGCCCTGATAAATGACTCTGTATCCTGCTTAAACACAGATTCAGTGTAGCCTTTGCGACTGTTGCAAAGAACAACCCGAAGCATATGCGTCTTCCGGCGCTTACCGTTCTCATCTGCGATCCAAGCCCCCTTACCAAAATCCACCTGTGCCTCAAAACCGGGAGGGCTTTCCATACGGCGATGCGCAACGCCATCTGCTTGAGTTAATCGTTGTACAAAACGTTTAACGGAGTCGTAACCGCCATCAAAACTGTGCTCATGAACCAAGTCCTGATAAATTCGCTGTGCATGAAGATCTTGCCCGACCTTTTCCTCAATGATCTGTTGAAATGGCAGACATTTGCTCTGTGAGCGTGCCGGTATGCTCGACGATGAAGGGCTCTTGTCTTCAGCTGCTGACCCGGTGGGCACCTTTGGCTCAAGTGGGTCAGTTTCAATGATTGCTGAAACGTCGCCCCCCACGTATCTGCGTACTGTGTTGCGGCTAATTCCCAGCATGCGGGCAATCGCACGAATACCATTGCCTTGCTCTCGGAGAGTTCTAATTGTTTGCTGCATTACTAACCCCTTAAAATTTGCCATCATTGTCCTCCTCTTTGATAAAAAAGAGGTCAATGTAGCAGGTTTTCAGGTGGGTCAGTTTGAAGGTGCCCTTAGTGGGTCAGTTTGGGTGCCCGTCGACACTGAACTTACTTAAAATTAAAGGTCCGCCCCTCACGGCCATCCATCGCGTTTGGAGGGGCATTGTCCTCAATGACCGAATTCCGACATCGGTTTTCATGAATACAATTTCATCCGCTTTTACAATAGAAAACTTCAAATTAGAGGTCCGACCCTACCGCCCCTTTTGCAAGCTGCGAAAGGGTATATCGGCCACGACAATATTTTATGGTAAGGTATATTTTCAAAGAAGTGGCCTTTATTTTCTAAATAATACAATTTAAGAAAGCTACGGCCAACTTAACTATCTGTTTTAGAGTCACAAATTTAGGGGAAATTCTTAAAACATATTATTAACGCCATTTATTACATTTAAGACCACAAAATTTACTTTTGTATATTTACGATATAAGTGTAACATATTTAAGTAAAACACTCTACGTATTATTAGTTATCATTCAAAGGGGTACGACCCCGTCAGACTATGGAGTATTCCACTTGATGATTGGCAACTTACGGGGCGATCCTTGCTTAATAGAGATGCAGACGGTAATTATAAATTCGCCCATCAGTCCATTATGCAGTATCTTTATGTCAATCAATTGAGAAAGCTATGTAGGGAGAGTCTTAGCCTGGAATACGAAGACAATTTACTTCAATTCTATTATTGGCTAATGACAGATTCGGAGGATTTCGATAGAAATCAGTTTTTTACTCTTATTTCTATCAATTTATTATGTATAAAAACTTTAGAACTGGCGTTAAATATGTTTGTAAAACTTGCATCGAAAAGTCCCAAGAATCTGGCAAAATTGCTAAGGCAAGTAGTTATTGATATAGAAGTCCTAATTAGGACGTTAGGATAGTTACAAATGAAACAAAAAAGGCAACCAAAAGATCCATTTGATTCTTATCTAAAACGCCAAATGACTTCCGAAAAAGTGAACCAGCTAATGTTTAAGGTTCAACAAAGCGCAAAAGGATTATCTAGCAGTTTGGACCGTAATACGAACGAAAGTTCTTTTGGCCTCGTGAGGGGATTGTTAGACGAGCTTAATAAGCTTCTGAATTCGAGATTTAGTAATGTAATTTCAATAGCAGATTACTACCGAAATTGTTTCAACATACTTCTTAACAATTCGTGCAAATTATCAGATGAAATGTTAGTAATTAAAAATCTTAATGATTTATGTGAGGAATTTCCGATTAAATATCTAAGTGGCCTAGGTATTAGAATGCTAAACAAGTTTGAATTTCAAAAAGACTATAAATCAATTATAGGATGGCTAGAAAATCGCCTAAAAGATAATAGTAACTTGGCTATAAGACAATGGATCAGTAATCTTAAACACCAGTTAAATATTTCTTTAGCGGACCAGATGACGATATTTGTTGGAGAAATGATTGAAGATAGCTTTCGTAGTAAAAATGGGTTTCCAATTGTTTTGAACAATGGAGCATTTTCGAGGATGGTTATAAATTAAGGTGATCTAGTGGATCAAATCTCTTGGGGTCATTGCTTTTATTAGACATTAATTTAATAGTTTCTAAATCTCGGATATACGTTTCCCAAATTGCTTATCATTAATTATAGCCTTTTCCACCATTTTACAAGAACTGCTAAAACCACCGACAGTACGGAGGTTAAGATGTTTTGCAAGCTGCGAAAGGGTATATCGGCCACGACAATATTTTTTGGTAAGGTATACTAAAACTCCGCGACTCTCGTTGTTTCGGGTTCAGCTATCCAAAATTTGTTTAGCATCCACTTTATAAAACAAGGAGAGGCTTTTTCATTCAGATGAATATGGCGACTAATTGCCGAGTTTAGTTATCTCAACCTACAATATGACAACATTCATTAATGTCCAATATAAGTTTTGCCCCCAATGCTTTTTCGAATATCGCGACCAACTTCGCAAAGCATAGTCGATGTTCAATTCTCGGATGCCAATACTTTTCAGACATAACACCTCAATAATGGGCAGCTTGAAGCAAAGCATAAGGTGTTGTGTCCAACCACAGGCGACATTGATTGATTTGTTATACATTTAGAGGCTCCGAGACTTCCCAACAACTTAAGAAGATTTTTTCTAAATCCTTACCCAATTCAGACTCGGAACCTACAATACTAAATGGCGCTTTTGTAAGCGGCTCAACACAGCCATCTTTCGCATACTGTATTGGTGAATATAATATTGCATCATCAACTATAACTATTCCTGTGTTTCGCAATCCGGAATAAGCTCTTGAGATTTTATCAAAATCAATGCCATTTTGGGATGATGTTTTTTTTGCGTTGATGATAGAGGATTCCAGTTGTTCTATAAAATCATCATCTTTATGAGCCTTGGAAAGAATTGCAGGATTCGAATTAGGGTCTAAAAACAATACTCTAAAATCAAATTCGTCTCGCATCTTCATGGGAAGGTTTTCGAAAAATATTTTGTGCTCCTTATCGAAGGCTTTTCTATTTTTTCTTCCCCATATCCAAATTCTCTTCTGAGCCAATTCGTATGCGCTTGAATATACATGGTGGCTTTCAAATCCACTAGAGAAATAAACATGATTGCCAAATTTTGGCTCTGAAAATCCATACTTACCAAACACAGATGTTACATTATGAATGTTTATAGCTGTGCCTCTAATTTTTTCTTCAGTAACCTTTTCTAGATCTATAGCCATTTTGGGCCAAAAGCTAGAAAATGTTGCATCTAAAACGTCCTTATTTAAAGTCCCCTCACCCAATAATGAGTTGATTGCTTCAATAAGCTTTTTAAAATCATCTTCATCTAGAACCGTTGATTGAAATTGCCCAAGAGGGCCATCTAACTCCTCGGGGGTCATGCCCAGTAAAAGCGGAAAAACCTTTGATTTTTCAAGTTGCTTAGAAATAGCCCCTGCCTCGAAAAGTATCCAAGGCGCGGTTCGGTTTTCTGGAGTAATACAAATAATTCCTATCTGATGAGAATCCAAATTATCCCCTATCTCTATTGCCCATCGATCGCCTTTATATATATCTTTGCTAGACATCCATGGCTCAATCTGATGTAAAAACCTGGGGAGGTATTTTTTTAGTATTTCTGCAGTTTTTTTACTTCTAACACCAGACCAACTTAAAAATATTTTAAGCAATGCCTATCCTCCATCATTTTTGTATAACGCCTCAATCAACGGACGCATTGGCGTTCCGCTGCATTGACTTGTTCAAGTTTTCACTTAGCATTTATAAAAATACGTACTGGCAGTACATTTTGTAGTAACCCTGAAATCGGGATCATTTAGAGCTTTCTCAATAAGGCTCTTTTTATTTGGCACATGGATAGTGGGAACTGCTGACATCGAATCTCTGAACTTTGGGAGATTGTCCCATAAGTTTTTGATTGGTTGTTTTATTGTATTGCTTGAACAATTTATGATGTCACTTTTTTCCGAGTAGTCGGGATAGACTACAATAATAGGTAGACCATTAGTGTTAATACCGAAATCAATTTCCTCGCGTAGAGCTCTTGAATTGCTCGTATGGAAGCTTAAAAAAAGAATAATATTCTTAGACTTATTTAATCGGTCTTGTAACCTTGGCTTTAAGGTCTTCTCCCAATCGCTGCCATCTCGAACGTTATAGTTCTTATCGTGAGAGTCAACAAATGGAAATGATGAATCTTTACCTTTCCATGCCCTCAATAGGTTGTAGGAGACAAAATCCTTTGTCGCATTAGCTCCTAAGCCAGTCTCACTAAAAGGTTCCTTCACGTAAAATGCTGAATAATTCCCTGTTCTATTTGCCATACTTAACTCCCTATACTATTAAATAAAATTTCAGCTGAATTTAGATCTATCTCGCTTTTAATTGAATTATGCAGAACGATATTCACGCCGCCGATTAATGTTAAATTATCTTTTAGGCCTATAGAAAACAGCAAGAATTCTAATATTTTTTGTTTTGATAAGTTTACACCTGAATGGCCAGCGCCAATAAGAGGGATGTTAAGTTTTCTGCCCTGTGAATTTTGCTCAACATAAGAAAATAAATCACATAAAACTCTTTGATATTCGGAGTTTTTAACTTCTGCTCGATCATTTTCATTGAATTTGGTAAGTGCCACCAAGAAAAATATCTTATCGTCTTTTTTCACTTGGCACACAGTACCTAATGGATACTTTTTTTTGTTTCCGGCAGACCTTCCCGAATTAACATCAATATGATCAACATCATTAAGCTCATTGCTTATCTGCTTTTTTAGATCAGCTTCATTTCCACCAAAATAATTTATTACAAAAATTCCATGCAATGTTTTGGATGAAATGATTTTTTCGTCAACAATGGTATCAAAATATTCATTTACGGGAATTACAATGATTTCTTTAGACGTAAATAGGTCGCCAAAGAAAACCTCTGCCGTTACTTTTTCTGAAAGTTTTAGCTTTATCTTAGTTTTTGGCCAATTAGTTGATAGTGCGTAAATAAATGAAATTATAAAAAATATAAATACTAGTAACCAGGGACAAATAATTTCAATTTCTCCCAATGTATCTTGGAAAATAGCCCAAGAGATAGTAATGAAGCTTCCTATCACCCCAATAGCTTCAAGCATACTTTTAAAGAAATTTTCAATTTTACGCATATTCTCCCTTTACCCTAACGACTGAATTGATCCACCTAGCAATTTTAGGGTCGCCTAAATGTAAGTTATTAGTAATTCCGGACCCTTTTTATTCAATTCTATAACGATGCCCCATAAGCAAATATTATAGTTGCAAAACAAATCGTCAATCCATAAACTTAGAATTAAAGGTCCGCCCCGAAATAAAAATCGGTGCCACTCAACAGAACTCATTGTTTATTAATATGATATATCGAAATTATTTTCATTGTATAAGATCAGTCTATTTACTTCTTTCCGATTGCGAAATTGCACTTGTAAATTGAATCTACAAATAATTTCGGTGGAAGATGCTGAATATAAACATGATCTGTTGAGTGGCACCTATTTTATTTGAGTATTTGAGTGGCACCTATTTTATATTTCCCATCTACCTTTTTCAAAAGGCTATACCCCTGTCTTCCGTTTTTACTTCTTGTATGGCCCGAGAAACTTGTCTCCGTTAAAGTGGATTAGATGATCTGGTGAATCTCCTATCCACACTTCTGTTTCCCAAGCAATGTCCGGAGCAAACTTACGGAATGTTGCTCTATCCAAAAATGCGGTAACGTATACAATTTCGGCTGAACAATGTTCTGTCAAACACTTGAGTTCCTCTAATCTTACCGGTGTAATCGGACCTGAACTGTGTACTGCTTCAATAAGAAACATCCAGTTCTTAAGCTCGCTGTAGGCAAGAACATCTGGCAACTCATCATGAGCCAGGTCAAAGAAATTTAATTGTTGCAGCCTGTCCCTATCGCACAAAAGAAACTTCTTTGCCGTATCGCCAACGTAGAGTACTTGCGATTGAAAACCGTACCTCGGTAAGAACTCTTCAATGATGGCTTTTTGAAGATCGTTGTGTTCCCCTGGTGTGAACTCAAGTGATTTCCCGTCAGGAAGTGTGACGGCGACTGTCTCAATCTCTCGTATATCAGATAAGCGATCTCGTAGTGTTCCTGTTTCCACGAGGAGTTCGTCAATATCTTCGTCCCAGCCTTCATTTCCATAAGACCGAATAATGTAAGAAAACTGTGGACTCAACGCGTATCCTCGTGTTGGATTATTTGTTGCGGCATTCGGATTATTCGCACTGCGCTCAACTATACCAGCAACAGTGGCAAGCTTGAGATCCTTCCGGCGGATATCATCGTAGGAGCCACTGGAAATCGATTCTTCGAAATGTTGATTTATGTATTCGATAATCTGCCGAGTTTGAGGTGCCCAACCATCACCGCTCTGTTTTGCATCTGGCCAATTCTTGGAACGTTTCACGTCGAGCACCGCTAAGAACGCCATTCCTATGCGCTCCATTCGGCGTTCTGTCATCCCGTCTAACGGAATTCCCAAACTATTCAAAATATAAAGTGATTCGTTTATAACTTTTTTGACTGGGCGTGATTTCTTATTTTTGGGTAGAAAATCGGGCATGGCGTACTCCTTACTTGTAGGTTCCATGACGAATAACTCAGGTTCTCGTGGCAAGTTACAGTATAAAATCTCAGAAGTGGTTAAGCGTTTCTGGGAAGCAAGATAAGAAAGAACTGACATGGCAAGAGCCTTTGCGAACAAAGGAGGAACGGCATTTCCCACTTGATAGTACTGAGACGACTCGGGTCCACAAAATTGGAAGTGATCTGGAAAACTCTGAAGACGAGCAGCTTCTCGTACTGTAATGCGCCTTCGCCTGCCGTCAGGCATGCGAAGTCTATGCATGTCACCTGTTGCTCCTGCAAGATTTCGACATGTTAGGGTACGAGCTGGACGATCAAGGTGCAGATCTCGAGGGGTTACGCATTTTGACGCTTTTTCATACTTCGCTACATACTTATCCATGCTAGGAGTGAGAAATTTGGCGTCATCAGGTACCGATGATACGCTGGTTCCCAAGGCATCTCCAACGGAGATTCTACTTGAGTGTCCTTCCGGGAAAGTAAAAGAGCCGCGATGGCCTACAACAACGAGGCGTTCCCTATTTTGTGGAACTCCGAAATTTACGGCGTTGAATAGCTTGTATTCAACGACATAGTTCAATTCTTTAAGACGAGAGATTATCTCTTCAAAATAATGTTTGTTCCGGTAAAGCAATCCACGGACGTTTTCGAACATCCATATTTCGGGATCTACTTTCTGAACTGCCTCAATAAAAACAGGAAAACCGTCTCGGGAGTCTTCAAGACCGAGTTGTTTGCCGCCAACACTGAATGGCTGGCATGGTGGCCCCCCGATTATAATCTGAGCTGTCGGATATTGCTCTCCTTGCAGAAGTCGCTTGCATGTGCAGTCACCCGCAAGGTTTTTTTTGTAGGTATCGACATAATTCGGCTCCATTTCGTACCCAGTAGTACGGATACCACAGGATTCAAATCCAAGCGATAATCCTCCGCATCCAGCAAAGAGGTCGAGTGCCTCAAACTGAAATGATTCGGGCTGGGAAAGTTCTGCATTTAAATGCTCTAGATAATTCATATTCGTGTAAGATCTCAATTATAGGGCTGATTACCCGCGGTGAAATTAGTATTTTTCTTCGATTAACAAGTTATTCTATAATTTTCTGATATCATTCCAATTTCACATAATTAACATAACATGCGACAAAATTAGCGCCAGCATTCGGGTCGCCTCTAACCGTAAGTTATTAGTGATTTCGGACCCTTTTTATTCAATTCTTTAACGACGACTCATAAGCAAATATTATAGTTGCAAAACAAATCCTCAATCCATAAACTTAGAATTAAAGGTCCGCCCCGAACTGTCCTTTTAATCTTTATCCCATAATTCTTTCAAGTTTTTCATAGACTTTAACGAGATTCACATTTAAATTGCCAATAACTCCTAAATTAAATTACTTATTATGATCCGCGCAAATAAATTTCTTGTTGATTCTTCAATTCTCATCTTGATCACAGCTATTCTCCTGGTAATGATGATCGGTCTGACAACGGCTGCGAATGAAATCGGATTCGATGAATCGTTTGCATTGGCAGAAGATCGCAGTGACGTGTTGAATCAGCTCATTCCCGGAACTGAGGATTATTACTATTATCATTGCCTCCACTACCAACATACCGGAGACTTTACCGAGGTAAAAAAGCTGCTCGAGCAATGGATAAAAAGGTATAATTATACGAAAAAAGTTCAGGAGATCCGCAATCGACAGGCGCTGCTTGAGTATTCGCATAAACCTGAGGAATCACTTAAGCACATAAAAAAAAGGATGAACTTACAATTCAATCATCAAAAACAGGAACTGGATAAAGAGACGCACCATCCACTCTCCCTGGATCAACAGTTAATCAGTTGGGATTCACTTAAAAATAAGGCGTTTAGACAGTATAAAAAAAATCTTTATGGATTCGAGGATTCGGCCTTGGAATATCTTGCTAATGAAAAATTGCCCCCCGACCGACTGCGAGACCTGCTTCAGCGCTTAAAGCGTCCTGATTTTCCAAATCTTCCAGAACTGATTGTGGCTGATCTAAAACACCAATATAGCCGTGGATTTGGATCTCATCGCATTCATAAGCAACTCTTGTTATCTCAGCTTAATCGCTGTCTTAAGCTGATGCCAAAACTACTTGATAATTCCAGTTTTATCCAAACTTACCTGACGAAACTGCGACCTGGCGCCGACGCGAATCCAAAGATAGATATCAGGGAAAAGCAAGCCTATCTTGATCGGCTTTGGGATTTTGTCAAACGATTGGCTCCTGCACACAATTCACTCAAAGCATACATACTTTTTCGACAATTGGAATTTGATCTTTCTCAGGGGGAAAATAACAAAGATCTATTTTTGGAATACCTAAAGCTCCCCCGAAATGTCCACTATATCAGTCGTGATTATCTGAAGCAATTACATAGAGACAATAGTTATGCGGACCTGCATAAAAGTTATAGCCCCTACTGTCACTTCCCCCCCGTCGTTGCCGACGAATCACTTGTCCGGAGTTACCTCGAAAGGTTCCTTGTTGACCAAGATGGATACGACGAGTTTACCAAATATATCGATCAAAATTATCTTAAAGAATTGTTTGCTGAAGTTAAGATTATTAATGGAGTTGGGGATATGGAACGCTGGTATTCCCTCTTGCCACCCGCCAAATACAAAGCACTTAAAGAGCGTATTGATCTGGACTTCCTCCCTGGCAATCAGCAATACTTTGGGGCCAACGATCCCATTTCTCTTAGTCTTGCGGTGAAAAACGTCTCGACGTTGATCATCAAGACCTACGAGCTCAATACCAGTAATTATTATCGCGAACACAAATCGGAAATTTTAACCGGTATCGATTTGGACGGTCTTGTTGCCAATAATGAGCAGGTGATCAATTACGACGAGATTCCGTTACGTAGGCATTATCGTACATTTAACTTTCCGTCAATTACTAAATCCGGTGTATACCTGATTGAATTTATCGGTAACGGAAAAAGCAGTCGCGCATTGATTCGCAAAGGTCGATTATCCTTTACCGAACGGGTCGGCATGGCGGGACATGTTTTCCGAATACACGATAACGACAGTACACCGTTAGCAAACGCTTCATTATGGTTGGATGGTCATACCTTTGATACCGATGAACATGGTGAAATTGTCGTCCCGTTCACCAACAAAAACACCAGACAAAAAATCATCATTAGCAGCGAGGGGTTTGCAGCGCTACGCGAGTTTGATCACCAGGCTGAGACTTATAAATTGGATGCAGGACTATTTATTGACCGTGAAAACCTGATTCGGGGAAAAACATGTAAGGTGTTAATTCGGCCTCATCTCTCATTAAACGGGATGCCTGTTAACATTGACCTTTTAGAAAATCCGAAACTCGTCATCGAATCCATCGACCATAACAAAATCAGCAATGTGAAAGAGGTCAAGGATTTTGTTCTCTATACGAATAAAGAATCCGAATATGAATTAAAAGTCCCCGAAAACCTTTCGCGTTTGACGGTCTCCTTGAGCGGCAGCGTCCAGAATCTAAGTAAAAGTGAGAAGATTGATTTATCAACCTCGGCCACCTTCACAATCAACCAGATTGATCTCACCGCGAAGGTTGAGGATCTCCATTTTCGCCATATTGCCGGAAATTATGAAATCCACTTATTAGGAAAAAGTGGCGAGCCGAAAGCCAATCGAGCGATTCAGTTGGAAATCAAACATCGGCATTTTCGTGGAAGCGTCTTCGTAACCGTCCAAACCGATAAACAGGGTCACGTGCGTTTAGGAAAATTGAAAGATATCCAGGGAATTATTGCAAAAGATTCTGCAGGAACAGTACGCACCTGGGTGCCTGTGACAGACTATTATTCCTATCCCCGGGCGATTCATATCAGCGCGAATTCCCATACCGCCATACCTCTTTCCGGCAGTGATGTTCAGAGTGCGTTGAGAGTTGCGTCTTTATTGGAAGTTCGGCACGGTACTTTTGTCCATGATTTCCAGGACAATCTCTCGATCAAAAATGGTTTTCTCAATGTTGAGAATCTACCTGCCGGTGATTATGATCTACACATAAAACGTAGTAACACCCACATCTCAATTCGAGCAACTGCCGGGAAAAAAAACGGACGATATATCTCCTCGGATAATCGCTATCTCGAAACTTATGATACCGAGCCGTTACAGATTAAAACAATTAATACGAATAAAAATAAAAATCTGATCACGATTGAACTTGTAAACCATACACCGTTTACTCGCGTACATCTGGTCGCAACCCGATTCATGGGCTACAATAATCCATTTCAGGAATTCATGGTACCAATGCATCCCGCTCCGCTGGAGCGTCGACTCACGCTTCCCGAATCTCAATATCTTTCCGGACGAAATATTGGTGAAGAATATCGGTATATATTAGAACATAAGCATGGCAACATTTACCCTGGGAACATGCTCAAAAGACCGAGTTTGTTACTGACCCCATGGAGTTTGCAAAAGACCCAAACCGGGCAGGATGTTGCGGCGTCCGGAGAGGATTGGCAGAATATTCCGCCTCAAGCGTCATTAGCGCTTGCCGGGATTGCCTCAGAACACGATGCGGTAGCCACCGATTATCCAATGCAGCGGGGAGTCGCTAATTTGGACTTTCTTCCTGAAACGTCGCTTGTGATCAGCAATCTAAAGCCGGATGATAACGGACAACTTGAAATCGATATGACATTATTTGGCGTTCGGCAGCAGTTACATATTATTGCCATGGATTCCATTAACACAGTTTATCGAGAGATTTCGTTTGATGAACAGTCAGAATCATTTGACGACCTGCGCCTGTCCCGTTCGTTTGCGTCTGATAAGCACTATACAGAGAGGGACAGCATATCTGTTGTTCATAGCGGTGATAACTTTGAGGTAAACGATATCAAAACGTCGAAAGTAGAAGTTTATGATTCGCTTACCAGGGTGTACAACCTTTTTGTAACGCTGTCCAATAACCCCGACCTGATTGAGTTTGGATTTATTCAGAATTGGCCGACGCTCAGTCATGACAAGAAATTGGAATACTACTCAAAATACGCCTGTCACGAATTGAACTTTTTCGTCTTCAAAAAGGACCCTGATTTTTTTGAATCCGCTATTTTACCATTTCTGAAGAATAAAAAGGATAAAACTTTTATTGATCACTGGCTTATTGACACAGACCTATCGCCATACCTTGAGTCATGGGCATTTGGCAGGCTAAATATGGTAGAACGCATATTGCTCGCCCAACGATTCCCTGATCAACTATTGCCTACATCCAGGCATGTTAAAGACTTATTCAATATGCAACCGCTGGATGCTGATCGAATGGCTTATCTCTACAAGACCGCGATCCGGGGAAGTTCCCTTGATACCTCCGACCAACTCGGATTTCGGAAAGCTGCAGAGAGAGCTTCATTGGACGATCTTCAGCTCAACTCACTTAGCAAACTCAACGCTGAAGTAATGGAGGAATACGACGGTGAAATCGGCCACGATAAATACCGTCAGAAAAAGTCAATCCTGTCCGCTATAACAAAGCAGAAAGTAGCAAAAAGAGCTCCAAGAAAATCTCAAGCAAGGATGGCCGGTGATGCAAAAGGTGAAATGCGTGATGAGGACCAGGCCCTTATGTTCGCCGACAATGCGCGGGATATGCGACGCCGAAATGTCGTTCGACAATTCTATCGTAAGTTAGAAAAAACAGAAGAGTGGGTTGAAAACAACTACTATCATCTGCCGATTGAGAATCAAGTTGCCGAATTGATCTCTGTAAATGGTTTCTGGCGAGACTATGCAGCTCATGCTGGAGATAAGCCATTTCTTTCCGAAAACATTGCTGACGCCAGTAATACCTTCGCAGAAATGATGTTTGCTCTATCTGTCCTTGAGTTACCATTTACGGCCACTGAGCACAACACGACGTATAAAGACGGTCAAATGACGTTTTCATCAACAAAGCCCGTGGTTATCTATCACAAAGAAGTGAAACCAATTATATCTTCGGAAGCGAAGAATCCGATATTGGTTAGTCAAAACTTTTTTGCTTATGATGATCGTTACCGATATGAAAATAACGTCCGTTACGACAAATTTATCACCGAAGAGTTTCAAATAGCACGAACTTACGGATGCCAGGTCGCGCTAACTAATCCAACCACTTCTCCACGCATGGTCAACTTACTTATACAAATACCTCGTGGCGCTATACCGGTCTTAAACGGTTTCTATACCAGGAATAAAGCTTACCAGCTCGGTTCTTTTTCAACACAGACTATTGAATACTATTTCTACTTCCCGGCGTCTGGCACATTTACCCATTTCCCCGCTCATATCGCCGAAAACGAAAAACTTATTGCCTACTCCAAACCATTTACATTCAATGTCGTTGATAAACTCACAAAGATTGACAAAACATCATGGCCCTATGTCTCGCAACACGGCACTAGGCGAGAGATTATCGAGCACCTCAATAATCATAATATTGAACGTTTAGACCAGACGCTGATTGCCTTTCGCATGCGGGAAGTAAAATTCTTTGACCAGGTTATGGATCTGCTTCAAAAGCGGTTGGTATACAATGACACGTTGTGGTCATACGGGTTGTATCACAACCGTCCGGAAGTCATTCGCGAGTATTTACAACATGCGTCTTTTGCAGAACAGTGCGGTATTATTATCGACAGCCCGCTGTTGACACTGAATCCTGTGAAGCGTCATCAATATCAACACAAAGAATATTGGCCACTTGTTAATGCGCGAGTATTCCGGCTTGGCAAGAAACGCAAGATCCTCAATCAGCAATTTTACAATCAGTACTCTCAATTCCTGGCTGCGTTGCGTTATCAACCAGAGTTAACCCATGATGACCTTATTTCCGCAACCTATTATTATATTCTCCAGGATCGTATTGATGACGCATTGCAGACATTTAAGAAGATAAATCGAAACGAGATTTCGACAACAATTCAGTATGATTATTTGGATGCGTACCTGGCGTTCTACGCTGAGCAGCCCGAGCAAGCGGTTAAGATCGCCACAGCATATCGTACTTATCCGGTCATACGCTGGCGAAACCGCTTTCTTGAAATTTTAGCCCAGGTTAGCGCTGTCAATGAAGGGACTATGAGCGTGATCGATGAGAAAGATCGGGATCAGACACAGGCCCAATTAGCTGAAACGAGTCCAGTTATCGACATTAATATTAAGGAAAATAGAATAGAAATTGCTTACGATAATCTGAGTAGCTGTATCATCAACTATTATCCGATGGACATAGAGCTTCTTTTTTCAAGAGAACCATTTGTCAAAGAGGTATCCGGGCAATTCTCTATCATCCAACCTAACGATACAGAATCGATTGATTTACCCGAAGACCGGGATTCATTCGAAGTGAAAATTCTCGATCAGTATTTAGCAAAAAATGTCATGATTGAAGTAAAAGCAATGGGATTGGTAAAAACAAAGACATATTATCCTCATTCAATGGCAATTAACATGTTTGACAACTACGGACAGTTAAAGGTCACCGACGCCGATGGAGGAGCGCCATTATCAAAGGTCTATGTGAAAGTATATGCACGTTATAAGGATCAACGTGTCAGGTTTTTCAAGGATGGTTACACTGATCTTCGTGGGCGATTCGATTACACATCGCTGAGCACCGATGAACTGGAACATGTTGACAAATTTTCCTTACTCATCATGAGTAAAAGCCACGGTGCCGTCGTCCGTGAAGCTGATCCTCCAAAAATATAGCCCGCATTTCTCACAAGAAGTCGTCGCGAAACGTCGTATCATGTTGTATACCAAACGCGATCAGGTTTTCGACAGGTTTCTGTAAAATTGCTGCCTAAGATGACAAACGAATGTCGTGAAATCTACTGCTTGCAGTATAGCTATCGAAGATGCGACAGACAAATTCCGGAGACATACTCAATAGTATGTTGAGGACAGTTGACAGAGCATCTTTGATAAATGCTGCCTGAGACAATGTTGCAGTAGACTTCCTGTGAGGAATGTGGGCTAACCCTAATTCTGGAGTTGGATGTGGATGGAGAGAGTTAAGACTCCTTCAGAGCCTCCTGAGGTTACCCGCACCTCTAATTTGAATGGCGACACGAAGTCGTCTTAGTTATTACTGTATCTTGCTCAAAAATACTGCCGCAGGCGATATAGCTTGTCAGAAATCGCGAATAGTCTTGGCGGAATCTCTACAGGTGGATTGAGTTTCGGGTGCAAAAAAATGGAGATTCGATTAAACGATGACAAGGGGTTGGCAAAGAGATTGGCAAAATTGGAAAAAGACCTACTGAAAATCTAAATATAAGGTCCGACCCGAATCACTCTCTGAATCTTATCATAGACACAGGTATTACATCAATTTCTTTACGGTAGCGATCCCGTGAGTATGCTGATGATGATCACCGGTGCAATTGCGTTTGGAGCAAAGTTGACGTGTCTAATGCTCATCGCAAAACACTGAGACGGGGGCATTCACATGCGTGCATCGTGGAATTTCTCAACCGAAGACGCTATTGCCAATATCTGCACAATTATCTTGGGGGTGAGGTCAATTCGATTAAGAGTACGAGAGAGATTACGATCATGAAAAATATGCTGACAGTCTCAAAAATAGTACTGTTTCTCAGGAAGCCTTTCAATTTTACCGAGAAAGAACTCCTGGTAGTCTGTCGGACTTTGGACGAATCTACTGCGGAAATCGCATTCTTGCCCCATTTTTGTCCGAATTATCGTCGATCCCACGGGGCGAAATATGTTTCTCAAATTTGGACAAAAACGTTCTCAAATTGACGATTTCCAAAGTTCGACAGATTACTAGAAAATATCAAGATTAATGATTTAATCGGCGAGTTTTAATCCAACAGATGAAAGATTTCTTTTGATTGAGAGTGTTAAATAGATAGAGATAAAAACGGTAAAAATAATTGAAAGACTTAATGCTATTGTCTGTAATGATGAATTTTTGTCATAGGTGATCATAGCAAGCTTTGAAGAGTAACCAATATAGAAATGTAAGAGGGTAAACGGCAACATGCCTAAAGCACTGCCAATTAAATATGATTTAAAATTTAATGGGCTAATGCCGCAAAGATAACTCTGAAAATTAAAAGGCGGGATTGCTGTTAATCTTAACAACGCGACAAACTTCCAATCATCCTGCTTTGTGATATAACTGAGTGGATTGGATTTATTGTACCGGTGAGCTATACCCAAAATTCTGGGATATATAAAATATCGGGCGATAAAAAAAGCAAAACTAGCGCCAATGCTTGAACCGACAATGGCGATTATAAGACCTATCCACCAATTAAAAAGCATTCCTGCAACAACTATAAAAACATTCGGGGGACAAGTGAAATCATCCCAAATACAAGCACCAAAAGATAAACAAAGGGTGCCTGATATCCGAATCCATTTATATGATTAATCAGGATGATGAAAAACTCGTTGATTTGGAACATTTGTGTTAATCTTTAGAGATAATTTCTACACAGTAGTAAGAATTTGTATAATATGCACAACTAACCTGGATCATTCATAAAATTTCTATTATCCGGCCTGCCGTACGGCAGGATAATATCACATAATTTCAACGAGTTATAACGTTATTCGGGTTCGATACAGATTACTATCCCTGCACGCGATTAATATTCATAACTCATTGATCTCACGCAACCTGATGACTCTCATCACAAAACTTCATGAATAATCCAAGCTAACAATTTACTCATGAAATCAGGAAAGATCAAACGATATCATAGAGGGCGAAACATATCTTTTCTGTGACCAACTTTAACAATGAATACTGTTAAAATATTATTTTCGATGATGTATAGGACACGGTAATTACCGACTCTAAACCTATACTTTTCTTGTTTCGATAACTTAATGCTTCCAATGGGATGCGGATTCGTTGAAAGACTTTCTATTTTATCGAGAATTTTAATAAGTTCTTTTGGGGGGATTTTGCCAAATTCCTTTTCCGCTGACTTTTTTACCTTAATTTTATATTTTGCCATCTGCTTTAAGACCTTTTACTAAATCTTCAAAAGAAATTGATGGCTCCAAAGCTCTTTTCTCAAAGTCTTCTAAGTCTTCTGCATCTTCTGCTAGTTCATGATGTATGGCTTCATTAACAAGGTCTGAAATTGAACGAGATGATTCCAAGGATTTTACTTTTAAAATATGATGAATGGACGGGTCAAAATAAACCGTTGATCTTTTTGTTAGAGCTGACATAATTCAGTTATCCTTTATATAAAATGTTAAACGACTACCTCAACACTATAACGTCATAACATTGCAACGTCAACAGTACCCTCGCTAACATATTAAGGACTATGCCGAACGAAGTCGAGGTATACCGACAGCCATCAGAATTTCGACAGGTTTCTGTAAAATTGTTGCCTGAAATGAATAACGAATGTCGAAAAAACTACTGCTTGCAGTATAGTAAATTCCAGATACCGCGGCTGGATAACTCCACAGTAACCTCCCAACCGTAAAATAAATTGGGATCAATACTTGAAACTTCATAGCCTCGTCCCTTGATATTGGAAATCAAGAATTCGGCCAATTCCCTGCCACCTGCCCGAATTTGATTCCCTTCCTTAGCGGAGACAGAATCATTGGGAAAATCTGCCTGAAATGCAAGATGAGTTTTGATCATTTCCTTTATACCAACCTGACGATGAGGCACGGTTTATACAGCGGTGAGCGGCGGATTGAATCCATTGGTTTCCTCAACTGCCACTGCATTGGCGAGGGCGTCCTCTGTAAACGAGACAGCGTTTTCCGAAAGGGCTAATTTGAGACGGCTCAAAATTCATTTTTTTTTTTGGGGCGGACGTTCTTCATGATCCATTTGAGAGGAGCGGCAGCGGATCTAAAATTCGATCCATGGAATTGTTATGTAAAATCTTCTACAGTTAGCCCATTCTCTTCAAGCAACGTGGTATATAAATCTATCTTTCTACCAATATTCATATATCTACGAATTTCAGCTTGAAGCTCTTCCTGTCGCCCTATCTTAAACAGGCAATGAACTAGGCATACAGACGCACCCTCACTGCCAGGCTTCAGCTCTGTGGCTTGTTGTGCAAACGGAAGAGCCTTAGTCGGATCGTCCAGTTCGTGAAAATAAAGCAAGGCTATCATGATAGGCCCGATTCTACAAGGATCGCCATGCTCATCGATAATTTTCTTGAAAATCGGCAATAGCGTCAGGAACTCGATCCGAATTCTTATACTCAAATGCTATATCGTAAAGTCGTTTAGCTTGGTCTTTGATTTCTTCTGACATAACGATTTAGATGATCCACTTTATATACCAGAACAGCGAGTATATGAAGTTGGAATCAATCAATTTATCTACTTCTCATTACAAAATTTCGATTGTTATTTCATCGAACGATGGCCACTCTATCGAATCATGAAATGGAATTTTAGCAGGATATGCCCTTGCCGAAATTGATAACGAATCGGGACGCATGAGGAGGTGAGATCCGAAAGGCCCAAAATCAATAGTTACGTAATCACTATCATCAATCGGCTTTATATGAGCGATAATTTCTATATCAAAAGGTGTCTCCTGAGAAATATTATGCTGTTTAATCTTTCCATTTCGTCCATGTATCTCAAAATGTTCAACCGCTTCGTTCAAACCATAAATGCTGATATTTTTTGAATGGTCTTCAAAAAAATGAATTGTACGAGATTCGTCTGCTTCTATCGAAAAAATGATCTTGATCGCTTGACCAGGGGAATACTGTTTCTTGTCGGTAATAATTTTCATTTTGCAACCATATAGGGTGTCGATATTGCTTGGCCAAAAAAAGAATATTAGTCCAAGAACAAATAACGCAATACTGGTGAGTTTGATATATCTTTTCATATTTCTATTCAGGCGATAACGTTTGAACTGAGTCACGTCTTATACTTGCCGCTAAACGGCGGATATAAGACGTTGATCTCTAGTAATTTGTTATTCTTGACGTGAGTAGTCCTTCACAACCAAGAGAATCAACAAGAGGCCTGTTTACGTATGGCAGACTTAGAACCAGTATTGTGATAAGACTAAGAAAAATAAGGGTAATAGTTAAACCAATGATGACTGACCATTTATTTAATTCTTTCCTGCCACTTAGAATTAATGAAATTCCGGGTATGCAGCCAATAGTTAGCCAAAGAAATGGATTACTGCTCACTATGAAAATCGTTAATTTCGGCAATCCTCCATCTATACCAAACTCACGATACATGGGAACAAATTTCGGAATTCGTTCAACGAAAAAGATACCTGTTGCCAAATACAGCATACCGATAATTCTGGACAAATTTGACCGTACGATATTTTTCATAAGATAACGTTAAAATCAGGCGCGGCGATTAGCCGTTTCCTGAATTGTTTTGTGTACGCCCGACATGGGCGCGAACTTATAGGGTGAAAGTCCCTTGTAGGAGGATCACGGTAATGGTTAAATATAAAAGTACATTACGTCAACTACTAGCCAACGCAAGGGCGTCATCATGAGATGGGGTCTGAGCTGAAGCGGAGCGAAGACTGGCCACCCGAAGTGGGGGCAGTGACCAGAGGGAACGGCAACGAAGCCCTAGGCAAAATTGCGAGCCGACGAACAGAAATCTCATATTAAGGCCGAGTCCCCGTGGCAAGTGAGCACCGCCGAGCGAGCGAGACAGACGACCGGTAGGTCGCCCAAAGGGTGAAGCAAAGCGCAATCAACATTCATCACGAAGCCCGTTGCGGATCCTGGGGATACGGTAAATGAGGCGGTTGTGCAGGGAAAGTTCACGTTCTTATCCGGGGAGATCTCCTCTCCTGTCCGCCATAAAGGACTATCGGGAAGGTAACAACCCGAGAAGGGATTGGAGAGCCGAGCGTAGCGAGACGGCCAGTGACTCTGGCAAGATTCCATCCCTTCTGTTTGGCTAATTTTGCCAGTCTTTTTCCTGAAACAGCTTTCATACAGCAAGCTCAAGAACTGTTCCCGGCTCTTCTGTCGGGGCATCATTTCCTGCCAGTAACCAACCTTCGACGGCCTCCTGAAGATTGGATCTGATTTCATCAAGGGTTTCGCCCTGGGAAACACACCCTGGAAGCGCTGGTATTTCAGCCCAAAAACCGCCTTCCTCTGCTTCGTGAATTATTGCTTTGATGTTCACTTTCTTCCTCCTCTATAGCTTTGTTTTCACCTCCAACCGAACGTTGAATTGATCTACCTGCTAACCGAGAAAATGTTGATTGGAGTCATCACTCTGATGGAAACAAAAATAACTCAAAATCGCGTGTTGTTATAGCCGGTTAGATCAACTGTCTTGATATCTGTTTTTTTCTTAGTTTTTTTACTTTTGAATTATAGAATATATCACTAATACCGGGGAAAGGAATCGTTTTTGACAGGAATGGATTCCTCTATGATCAACCTATTCGGGTTCTGCCATCGAGAATAGCAGAATTGTCAAGATAGTTCTGCTGGACAGCAGGATTCATCCAGTTCGTTTCCACGCGATTCTCTGCCCACTAAACATTAATGAACCTGACGGACTCAGATATCGGATAGGTGACCTATTTTGTATACTGCAGAGCGAAGCGGCGCAGTAGACAAAATTAGTGTCCACCGCTTGGTTCGCTTTGATAAATAAGAGGATAATTTTCAGGGTTGTTGATAGATTTCAATTCGAGATCAACATCAAGTTGAGGCCAGTGAAGATGATGTCCATGGAGTAATTTTACATCAAAGATGTTATTCAAAGTTGCGTTTTTGAACCATGGGTATTGGTTATAAGAGAGGAAATACTCCTTTTCATTGATGAATAGCCATAAACCATGAGAAGAGATATTAGAAATCTCAACTTCCGAAGTGATTTTTCCAAGCGTTGATGATGTCATCTTGTCTTTCCTTAATGAGCTTGATCAAAACGTCAATTTGCTTTTTTGATAATCCACAGTTCTCTGCCAATGATATTTCAGGTGTTAGCCAAAATTTTGCTTCTCCATCTGTACAACCTATGTTTACCACTTAACTCACCCTTATTTTTGTAAATTCTTCATTTTCAAGCATTAAAAAATTTTGCAATTATTTTTTAAGTATAATAAATATTGCTTGATATTTTTATTATTATACTTATTATAATGTTTTTATAG
>JAJFLO010000039.1 GCA_021772675.1 Verrucomicrobiota bacterium
GAAGATATTTATTTATAACATTCAATTTCACAATGTTTTATAAATAAATTTAAATATTGATAGGAAATATTAGATTTTAAGAGGAGAAGCGAAGTTGAACAAATATAGCTACCTCTATTTTCTGAATGAAAATCAGTGCTATATGGAATCGTAGTTTACTTATTAAAATGGATCAACTTTGCTAAATCAAATGACCCCAGATTTAGTCTTGGAATTTAAATTTATTTTTTGATCCCTTTTAATAATTCTCGATAGTCGAAAAATCCTAATGAGCCAAGCCGGTGAATTAAATCTGTCGCTTTATCGATTGCTATTTCATCACCACTTTTTAAGACCTTTTCCAGTATAATCTTAGGTTCTTTCTAATATCCATATGCAAATTGTTTTTGGGAATCAGATTCTATAATTATTTTAAGGCTGGAAACTACTTGAACTGGAAATTCGTTTGCTAATTCATTGAGCCGAATTATAACTCGCCGTCTTTCACTAATATCATTAGAAATTCTTAACACGTTTAGCAATTGAATTAAACTCCATTCATTATCAAATTTCCCAGATACAAACCACGCACCAAAACCAATGATCTCAGCAGATATTTGAGGTTTGTTTGACGATGATTCTACCCAACTAAGCCTACTCTCCCATAAATGTATCAACCGGTTTAAGATTTCATCTTGCAATGACTCTTTGTCTTGAACTAAAGCATCGCCAAGAAAGTCAATCGCACACTTTCGCAAATTAACGGATGCACTTCTGTAAAAAATTGATATTAGGTTTTTTGAGCCGTTGAGCTCAAATCTACCCCAGAATAATACATCATAATATGTGCTACAAAACTCAGTCGTTTGAGGGAAGTGAGGTGACAATCTAAACGCCATAGTTTCGAGTCAATGCCAATAGCTCGCTGGTCGTATCAATGATCCTGATATTAATGGGTGCGGCACGATTGCCAAAATATTCATTGCTGAATGAATTCAAGCGATCAATAAATGATTGAAATGCCTTCTTCTGATGTGTTTGAAAGCGTCCTTTGAGCCATAGTCGTATCTGAACAACCTCATCTTCGGACCAAATAAAACCGTCGGTACGAGTAAGCATACGGAGCATGGCATGATCATTTCGGTAGTTTCCATAAATCGGGCGGAAATGCCTGAACATGTTTTGAAACATATTATGAGCTGTAATCCTGAGCGCATCCATCATTGCTTTTTTTTGTATGTCCGGCCGTTGATGAGACCGATTTACGAGAATGTCTAACCGAGAATTTTTGCGTAGCGTATGGTCAAGATGTGTATTCTTTCTTTATTTACGGAAATCGTTGTCACGCTATATACTGGTTTTCTTCAAAACCCTCTCACCCATAATGGGATAAATGGAGGGTTTTGAAGAAAATCAGTATATCATTTTCGCAGTTCAGCCAGTGAATATCTTGATAATTAGCCTCAAATTACGGTTCCAATTTATTTGCTGGGCTCAGCAGAAACCCGGTTTCGAAATTGACAAAAACATATCGACTTTCCGGTAAATAACGAAGGATTACACATTTTGTGAGGAAAAATTTTATTTACATTTTTCTTTACCCAATTACTGTCCAATCTATAAAGCGCAGGTAAAACGTGTCCATAAAAGGACCTGATTGTTAGAGCTTTTTCTCTTCTTAAATCCAAATGACTACTTAAAACGATATTAATTTTCGGAATCATAGAGAACGCACTTTGGATATTATCAGTCGAACAACTTGTATTTGATTCATTTCTAATCCTCCAGTAGGCATATTCAAGTACACCATACATGGCTTGTCCTCTGACGGTATTGATGTCCCTGTTCAATTTCCAACCGAGGTGTTTTGCAGTTTAAGACCAGTTTTTTTTCTCAAATAAAAGAGCTCGACAGTGTTGCGCTCGTTAAGTTGTTGATAGTGTATAGTGTCGGATGGTCCAGACCGAACATTGTTGGTTTAATTGATTTCAGTCAAAGAATAAGGTAAAGATTTATACAATGATGTTGGGAAGATACTGCGGTGATCTTCTGGCATTCAAGATTCGTTATGGTTCTGAATGATTTTTCTTGCTTTTTCAGATTTCATCGGACATGAACTCTATAGAGCGCCTGTCTTTTTGATTATAGACAACTTTCAGAGTCACGGGTGTGATCTGCATGTCGTCTTTACAATGGTCAACGAATTGCTGCAGGTTTTCGAATGATTGTGGGTTAAGGTCGAGAATCGCCGGTTCCAAATTCTCAACGAGAATCATGGAAAGCCTCAACTTTTGCTGGCATCGGTAGATCTCATCACAGAAGACGCAGTATTTCTTTGTTCGGCTAACCTTTGCATCCATTGAATAGCACACGAGTTTACCGTCTTTGAAGTATTTGCGAATAGGCTGGATTTTCTGAATGAGAACATGTATGCAGTTATAACTGAGCTGGGCAACAGAGAATGAGGTAATGCAATTATTTGATAGTGATAAAGCTACTTAATTTTGCTTTGATTGAGGCTTTCTTAAATTTGTCGTAACTTGCCTGGTATTCACGGGCGTTCCCGGTTTTCTGTAATTCTTCGTTTACTAATTCTACAGTTAGGTTAAAGTCCTTAACTGCCTGTTCTCTTGCTTTTCTCTGATCTTTGAAAAACTGAGGGTTGAAGCAAAGAATATAACGACGCTTCCCCTCCATATTAATTTCCTGGTAATAGGTATCCGGGTTTACTTTGGTAAATTCATCGAGCATCTCTGCCTGCTCTCGAATTTTATCTGTAGAAAAATCTGAGTATTTTTTGAAGTCGATTTCCGTAATTGATTCGATCTGATTTTTGTCCATAGCGGAAATATATTTGACCTCCTCATGTTCCAGCAGCTTAAGATTATCGTCTGACACCATACCTCGATAGAAAACCACCGTAACCCCGCGGATCTTAAATTTCTCCTTTAAGCATTTAAGCAACCAGTTTATTGTCTTTGAGTCTGCTGTCCCGCCTGGAAAAACTTCCCAATAAAACGGCAACCCGTCACGGTTGACAACCAACGCCAGGACAATATGATCTTCAAACCCTTCTTTGCAGTGTCCGTATTTCATCAAGACACACTTTGAACCGCTAAATGTAGTGCTGGACAGATCATAGAAAACAGATTTCATCGAATCTGGTGAGCGTCTTCGGAACCGTTGGAACAGATAGTCACACATTCGATTTTTATGACTCTCGATAACTGGAAGTTCTCTAAAAATTCGGGAGGAGTATAATTGAGAAGGATTAATGCCCAGAAGCCAGGGGAGTGAGGTTTTTTGGAACCATTCAGGTATGCGTGATTTCGCAAGTGGCATAATACAGCGATTGATAGTCAGAATTCGCGTTACCGTAGCAATGGAGACTTCCCTCTTGTCACTACCTGCAAAAAGTTTGTCGAGGTTCCAATAGTCCCATGTTGCATTTACAACAGCCACATCAAGATAAGCATAGTGCCTGGTGTTCACTAAATCGTCCATCGTCGTCACAAAAGCTACCGGCTTTTTGATGGCCTCCAAAAGCATTTTCCAACGATCCGCTTCATCATTTGAAAGTTTGCCGAGTTTGATCACCGGCAGCTTTCGATTTTTACCGTTTTCTCTGTAAGGCTTAGCTAAACAGTACGAACGATACTGGCGTCCTTTGTAGGAATTCCCGCCCCAATGCAGATGTAATTCTGATAAAATAGTGGCCCCCTTTTTATTAGACGTAATTATCTAAGTCGAAAAAATTCATGCGTTGATTATCAACAAGTTATAAATATATTAAACAGAGAAGTGGTAAATATGGGATTGAATCACCTAGCAAGCAGTTTAATGATTTAGATCCAGAGAAAATCAATGTTAAAAATAAAAAATCAGGGTTGATTTTGGTTATTGATGACGAGAGTATAATATTGCAATTAATCAGTGATACATTGGAACTTCTTGGTTATAATGATTCACTTGCCGAAACGGGCAGCCAGGGATTGGAGCTATATAAGAAACATCATTCCGAAATCGACCTGGTCATTCTGGATCTGGACCTTCCTGACATCAATGGAGATTTAATTTTACAAAAACTTCGCAAAATAAAACCTCAGCAGAAAGTTCTCGTAGCCAGCGGTTATGAATTAAATCAAAAAAAAAATTCCTCAAAAAAGTCAAGGTAAACGATTACCTGTCGAAACCATTCAAAATTCATGATTTAGAAATAAAATCGAATCAATTGTTGTAGAGTATGATTTTTCAGAGCGTTCTGGTCGCCTCCGATTTTTGTGACATCTTGACGGTGTAATTCACAGGCTTTGACTTAGCAACAGTTTCCAGAAATTCAGTGACTGATTTATTCCCCAGGCAATCGATCTCAAGAATGCGCTTCAGTAAGAGGGCTGAGAAAAACATGTGCTCTGACTCCACACGCCGGAATGATCTACGGGCCTCAGCAATTCCCGGAGAACCGTAACTTATTTATATAAATCGATTTACAATTTTTCCCGCTTCGCCGGGAATGGCTGTACGGGCCTTATATTACTGTCAAAGCGAAAAATCATCGATCTTGCAGGCAGCAAACCTACCTGGTTGCTATTATTGACGACGATCATTCCCGCTTTTGCTGTCACGCCGAGTTTTACCCCGAACAAAACATCGGTTCTATTATTGATACATTCAAAAAATCGTGTCAAAAACGCGGTATTGCTGAACGCCTTTACTGCGACAACGCTCAAGTTTTCACAACCAGCCAACAGGACAGCATTGTACCGGCGTTTTGCCAATAGCGCTTCATAACGTGCTTCTTCCAACTCTAATTCACGGTAACGCCTTATCATGCCAAATTCGGAAAGATCGCAATGAATATTCCTGCGTATTTACAAATCGTTATGAAACAAAATATGGCAACTTCTCATCCACATCATTGTGAGAAGCCTGTCAGAAAGGCAGCAATGACGTTATCACTATCAATTTGACACGGTAAAAAATCTTATATTTGGGTGGCCTTTTGGTTGTAGAGACAACGGCAGTTGCAACACGCCATTAAGATTGTTCAGGTGGACAAAGTAAGGCAATGGGAATTACGACTATTCCTTGCACAAAGCTATTAGAATCTGTCCCGCTTCTTATTCAAACAATTGTGATCTGATTTGAAAATGTACTGCCGGAATTCCTCTTCATAGCTTCGCTCATGGTTGGTGATTTTGGATATAGTCTGTAAGAGCCCGGTATTTATGGGCTTCAGATAGAGGTTGTTCCGTGTATTCTAATGCTCCCCAGGAACCCCATTCCGGAGTAGCCTTATATAAGAAGGTATAGTGCATAAAAGACCCTTCCTGTCCGGCTTCCTGATACCAAACATTGAGCAGGTCTGTTATGATATCGTAAAAACGGTTATGTCTATTAGCGTCAACAAGCTTGTTACCAAAATCAATGTTATTCCCCCAACCATTTAACTCCACCAGGTGCTGCCCTCCTTCATACGCAATTAACGTAATACCATGGTTGTCTGTGATCTGTCGGATTTGACTTACCAGAGTTTTCACGCTGAATATCATCTCCCCCGGGTAAAGAATACTTGGACGATCAATACTGATTTCATCTTCGGCAAGATCGAGAATTTGATCAACCGTAATTGTGTTTTCTAAACCCTGATGCAAAGTCTCCCCGGCAACAGGGTAGCCAATGTACGCAGCAACTGCAAGCGCATCAACTTCTATACCATGCGGATTTAACGTCTCGTCATTAAGGTAGCCGAGCAGGTCCTGATTCGAACTGGGAATACCGCTGAATCCTGGCATGACTTTGACCAGACGATGGGTTTGATTGATGAACTCGTCTTCAAAAATTTTCAGGACTTCCGCCACACGTTTGGCGACAAATTTTTTTCGCGCAGTTTCCGGATCGGTGTCAAGCCCTAAAACCAGGCCGCTGTTTCGAGCCCATAGCGATTGAGGATAGGGGCCGGAATAATTCCATAATTCATTAGAGAGCTCTATATAGGCCTTTAACCCCGGTTCAAGCCGGTCTCGTACCAGTCCTGCAAACTGTCTAACATAATCGTCGCTCGCGCCGTGGGGGATGCACAACCAGATATCGTTATCAGTAGTATTGGCAATGTCAATTAGATATTCAAGAGCTACACCGCGACTACCCGCCTGGGTCTGATTGGTCGTGGTTGTCCGGTTCTCCCAGGCTTTTACACAATCTTCACTTGTTGCCGACACACTGTTATCGCAGGGATATTCTCCGCCATTCGTAACCTGTGTTTGCATAAAGCGAATCGTTGAAAATGGTCGCAGTAAATCCATTGTCGGCGGATACAATGGTTCTGTTTCGTAAACGTTCTCGTACCCCGGTAAAATTAAACGAATGTTGCGGACATGGTCACTAACCTGAGATTGAGCAATCTGGAGAAAAAGATAGGGGTTTGAGTAAGAATCAACGTTTACAGTATATGTTCCGGCATTGGTAAATTGCTGAAATCCGCTTGCTCCAAACAGTTGTACGATACCGGTACCTTCGAAAATTAACGTATAATTTCCCGAGGGATATTTACCCTGCAACCCATCAAAAATTACTGTGGATACGATTTGATCCGGTCCACCACCCGGCGGAGTATAGGGAATTTCCAAGGGGTAGCCTTCAGAATCCATCGGTATCGGCACGCCTGAATTCCATGTGTAATCATACGGAAAATTGTTCGAAATCCACGGGAGCGAGCGTTTAAACGTGTCGACAAAAAATATTTGCGGTGCCCAGGGTTTCACCGACTCGGTGTTAATGCCAAGTGGGAAATTTGTCGACGGATCACCATAAACGACTGGCAGGAAAAGCATCAGTTTAGCAATAAAAAGAAAAAGAAAGCCGGAGGAAACACTACGTTTGGATGAGAACTGTTCTGGAAGCTTATTAGTCATTGTCAAGCTATATTTTCTAAAATTTAGTATCATGATTTTTTTCCCTTTATTTATTTTTTACGTTGTAATTCTAAGAACTCCGATTCGCTAAGGTTAAATAAAGTTTCAGAAAGATGTGTGCCAATGGCACTAAAACGAGTTCCAATACACTGAAAACAAAGGTTATATACTTTTTATCAAGTCCCAGATTCGTTGCTAATTTTCGTAACCTTGCTAAATCTCGCGTTCAATGACATGAGATTTAGCAACGACAACGATAAGGAATCAGGCAAACGGCAGAACATCTGTCCGCGTGAAAAAACAGTGTTGTAAATCCGCAAAAAACCGTTTCGACCCCGCATGACTTCGTAACTTGTTGATATTAGGTGACATGAAGACCCGTAATAAAAAGTTTATGAATAATGCAGGTTGGATAAAAGGTGTAAGAATAAATTTTCCCGATAGGATTTACAGCTGCGTAATTTTCGGGTAAGATTCCACGTTTTTCCTCAACTCTTCCCCATTTTCTTTGCAAACATTATCAAGTTCTTCATATTATCTTAATCCCGAAGATTGAGTTACCCATTATGATTTATTATAATAAACAGCACTATGACAGATCTCACACAAATGAAAGTATTGTTGGTAGATGATACGCCGGCAAATCTTGAAGTTTTAAGGGAAAACCTGAAATCAGAAGGGTTTAATCTTTCGATTGCTCCCAATGGAAAAATTGCGTTGAAAATTGCAAATCATGTCAAACCAGACCTGATTCTGCTCGATATTGTCATGCCGGAGATGGACGGGATTGAAACCTGTAAATACCTGAAAGCAAATCCTGAAACCAAAAATATTCCGGTTATTTTTATTACGGCCAAGGTAGATACTGAAGATATTGTTAAGGGATTTGAATTGGGTGGCGTGGATTATATTACTAAACCTTTTCAGCAAAGTGAGGAAATTCTTGCGCGTATCACCACCCATCTCACTCTTCGAAAGACCCAAAAAGAACTGCATGATGCCAATGAGAATTTGGAAAAGAATGTTCTTGAAAGAACCTCGCAGCTGCATAATGCGTTAAAAGAAGTAGAACAGCTGAAAAATCAACTGCAGGCTGAGAATGTCTATTTGCAGGAAGAAATAAAATCCGAACACAAATTTGATGAAATCATTGGCGAAAGTGAGGCGCTTAAAAAGGTTTTACGTGATGTTCAGGAAGTGTCCCCAACCGACACTACTGTTTTAATTCTGGGCGAAACTGGTGCCGGAAAAGAAATCATTGCGCGAGCAGTTCACTCCGCGAGCGACCGGAATTATAAACCATTTATCAAAGTCAATTGTGCAGCGATTCCGGCAAACCTTGTAGAAAGCGAGTTCTTTGGTCATGAAAAAGGCTCGTTCACCGGAGCGACAGAAAAACGGGATGGTCGCTTTACCCTTGCCGACGGCGGAACGATTTTCCTCGATGAAATTGGCGAACTGCCATTAGATTTACAGTCAAAACTCCTGCGCGTATTGCAAGATAGCGAGTTCGATCCAGTCGGCAGTTCTTATACACGTAAGGTCGATGTGCGCGTCATTGCAGCGACCAATAGAGATCTAAAAAATGTTGTGAAAAGTGGTGAATTTCGCGAAGATCTGTACTATCGTTTAAGCGTCTTCCCAATCGAGATTCCTTCTCTGCGACAGAGAGGAGAAGACATTGTCTTACTCGCATCATTTTTTGTTTCTCAGATTGCAAAAAAGATGGGCAAAAACATTGAACCGATCACGGAAAATGCATCTCGGCGTTTACTCGCGTATAGCTGGCCGGGCAATATACGTGAACTTCAGAATGTGATAGAACGTGCTGTGATTACTTCTCGTCAAGGGCAATTGAATTTAGATCGGGCACTTCCTGAAACAGCAACCACCGACGACAACAGCATTAGCGCTACCGAAGGCGTTAACCATCCTCAAAAAATTATCACCCTGCGGGAACTTCAGGAGCTTGAGCGCGAAAACATTTTGCGTGCCCTGAACGCTGCGGACTGGCGTGTTGCCAGTAAAAGTGGAGCCGCTGCTTTGCTTGGCATGAATCCATCCACTTTAGCTTCCAGAATCAAGGCTTTGGGAATTGAGAGGTCTTAAAATTAAAAATTAAGGTGTGCCTTTCATGTTACTCAAGATCTGCTATCACGTTCCAAATCGTATGGTTCTGTCTGCACTCTGCTCGTATGAACGTAGAACGTCGCTAAACGAATACTTTATAGGATTACTTAAAGAAACAAAACTGACCATTTCCTGTACGTAATGACGCTTGATTTTGAGCGTCTTTGTAATACGATAATCATTTACCGTTTTCAATTTGTCCAAGTCATTATAATTTTGTAGATTGTGTTGTAATCCTGGATAAAGGCAGACTACTACGGGAAAACCAAAGTGATGAGCCAGGCTTGCGAGATAGCCGGAGACAACGTTCACCGCACTCCGAAGATTTACTGCGTAAATCAGGGTGTTATTCGATATTTAAAAGTTAAAATTAATCAGGATTGCTATGTATTTTCGAAGGCACAGCCTAAAATTAAAACTTTGGGCTTAAGCCCCAACGCGAGTCTACCTCAGTTTATAGTCCGCAGAGTTTAGCTAATTCTTATTATGTTTTTTATTCATAATAGTGATAATGCCATCCATATTAAACTGGTTAACAAGTTCTCTTAGATGTTCTACTAATTTTGAGTCCTCTATTCCTGATTTTTCAACTTGATTGAGTGTTTCTTGAAGATTCGAAATTTGATAAAATTCTGCCTGCTCTAAGAGTTTTAATCGAAAATTATCAGGAATATCAATACCGGCATAGTCTATATTCCGCTGATCCGTATTTTCATTTTCATCGTCTTTACAGATATATTCCACATGTAGAAGTTTTGCCATGCAACTATATACATCTGTAGCAGATATCGGTTTTTTAAGGATGTCATGACAACCACACACTTTGTATTGTTCAAGCTCATGGCCAAATACTGATGCTGAAGTAATGACGGTTTTTATATTATTACCATATTCCTGCTTTAACTCTTTCACCGCAGCGATGCCGTCCATCTCTGACATACGCCAATCCATAAAGACGATATCCGGGGTATGCTCGCGGACTAGCTCCAGGGCTCTTATTCCATTTGCTGCTTCCAGGGTGTCAACTCCGATTGATATCAACATCTGTGATAATACATCTCTGTTAGTTGGTTTATCATCTACGACCAGAGCTTTTACACGAACGCCTTCTGCCAAACTGATAACATTGTCAGCTTTAGGAATTAGTGACATAACGTTCCCCTGCGCAGGTTTAAGATTCAATTCAAAAAAGAAACGCGTCCCCTTTTCCTCCTCAGATTCCATTTGCAATGTTCCCCCCATCAACGAAACCAACTTACTGGAGATTGAAAGGCCTAAACCTGTCCCCTCGCTGTCAGTGTCCTGCCCGCCTTGTTGAAAAGGGGCAAATATGATTGTTTGCGCTTCCGATGATACTCCGGTACCGGTATCAATAACCTCAAACAGAAAAAAGTCCTGTCCGGTTCGCGTAATCTTTAAAATTACTTCACCGGCATCAGTAAATTTCACAGAGTTGTCGAGTAGATTAATAAGCACCTGGTTTAACTTATTGCGATCTCCTAAAACTACGATGCGCTCCTTTTCATGTAAGCCCTCAATACAACATCTTATACCTTTTAGTTCACACCGTAGGTAAAACATTGTACGCAAATCCTGTAACAACTCAGCAACATCAAAACGAGTGAATATCAATCTCATTTGCCCGGCTTCTATTTTTGATATATCCAGAATATCATTGATAAGAGACAAAAGATTTTGACCGCTTTTCCCTATTGTAGTCAAAGCGTGTGACTGTTTGTCCGTTAAGTCAGTGTCTTTAAGCAAAATCTGGCAGTACCCAAGGATCGCATTCATTGGTGTTCTGATTTCATGACTCATGTTGGCCAGAAAAATACTTTTGGCCCTGCTGGCTGCTTCAGCAGCTTTTCGATCACGTTCTGCCTCCTCTTTGGTAAGGTTATTTATGCTGATTGTAGATAGTTGGGCGATCGCATGAATAAAAAATTGCGTCTCCTCATCCAGTTCAAAATCGGTACTTTTCCCGGTAAACAATAATATGCTTCTTACGAATTGATCCGCTTCAACCAAAGGAACGTAAAGCAATGATTGAAAAGAAATCGTTTGCTCACCTCTAAAAGGATATAGGGAACTTTCTTCTATGTTCTTTATATATAACAATTCATGTTTATTATGGAAGCGCTCTATTCCCTTAAGAAATGAAAATGGTTCAGGCGGCTGCATAGAGGAATACATGACGGAAAAATTACTTTGTTCATCTATAAGATAAATCGTGCCATTTGTAAAATTATACTCATTCTGTATGGTGGTCTGAACCTTTTTCAATATCTTTTCCTGATCTCTATTGGCGCTAAAATATTCTCCAGTTTCTTTGATCAGATTAAGCTTGTTAAGCTTTCCCAAAAGATCCCGACCCATTTTATTGAATGTGCGCGACAAAATTCCGATCTCGTCATCGGATTCCATCAATATTTCTTCTTCAGGACTCGTATGGATTTTACTGGATTTTCCCAGACGTTCAGTTGCCCTGGTTAAAGTTGTAAGAGGTCTTTGCAACATAATTTTGCCAAATTTCATAACAATAAACCATAGTGCAACGGTTTTTATAATTGAATTCACTATTAACCAGGTGTAGTTGCTCTTTACCTGGTTAAAAATCAACCCTTTATTGGAATAGATCGTTAGTTCACCCATATAACGGTTTTTCCCAAAAACATTTTTATGGATAGGAAACACAAATTCAAAGGTATTTATACCTGAAATTTTGGTCTTCTTCCTGGAGCCACTGATTGTTTTTATTGTAGCCGGCGCCCCTGTTTGGTGATATAAATCCTTAACTACGGCTTCATCTATATTATAGAATTCTCTTTGTTGATCCCGATAGTCACCTATTACTGCAATCAGTTCATTCTTTTCATTATCAATCCTTATTCCAGATACTGATGAAAATTCAAACATGCCGTCCAGATAAAATTTCAATCCATTTTGATCAATATTCCATAATGCATCTGAAATGGCAGGTGAAAATATTTTATAATATTGTTCTATTTCCAGATGGATATCAGAGCTTGCCTTGTAATAAACTGCGATCATATGCAGGGCCGTGACACCGATGGCAATTACGATGTATATCGAAAAAACAGCCCGCATCAGCTTTACAGAGATCGATTTCTTTTTTGAGAATATCTCGAACATTGATTCTCTCTTCTTTAATCAACAATTAATCGATGCTTCATATCCATTTCGGGATACATGTTGTATTTCTCAAAGATCTTGTTGCGCTCACCTTCAGCGATATATTTTTTTAGTTCCCTGGTATATGCGTCCAGGAATCTTATTCCTTCATGACGCTTACCTGCCCAGTATGCTTTCGAAATAGCAAAACTAAATGGAACCTTTCTTCCGACACTTCTATAGGGAACCTCAACAATTTTGTCGAAATCGGGTTTATACTTTTCAATAAGATAGGCATGGAGATTTTTGTCAGCGATTACCAAATCAACTCTTCCATTGATCAGCTTATAGTAGCTTATTACATCAGCCTCTGTCTTTTTATTAACATCAATATTTATGATTCCTGCTTTACCCGCTTCCCAAAAACCACCATCGTATGAATAGTCCGCAGCGCCCACGGTTTTCCCGTGAATATCTTCATATTTTCTCCATGTAACGGGATTTGATTTTAGCTTGTAAAAGGTTCGCTCAAGTGTGGTCGTCGGCACAGAAGAGAATTCCATATATTCCCGTCTCTCCTTTGCGTTTACGCAGGGAAGCATTGCCATAAATGTTCCCATTTTCATTTCAACTAATGCACGATTAAATGGGAATATTTCAAACTTAACCTTATAGCCCAGCCTGGAAAGAACCACTCGGGTAATATCTGTATCTGCTCCCGCTAATTTTTCCTGATCATCAAATATTGAATAGGGTGGAAAAACATAGGCAGCGATGGTAATTACTTTATTCTCGTTTCCAGAAACAGAAAAAGAAATGAACGATACCAAAATTACCGCAATCATAAAATATTTCAAAAATGGAAATTGCCTCATGGTTATACCTCTATTTGGTTTAACATACCGTTTCAAAGATATATCCGTTTTTCGTACTGATTACAGAAATAACATCGTTATTGCTTACTATGACTTCTCTGAAAGTACTCGATTTTTCTGGCTGAATCAAGACTGGGACTTCCTTAAATGAAGTGTGCCTTCCAAACATATAACTATCGAGACCAATTTTTAGCTTTTGAATATTGAATGACGCTCTGATTTACGCAGTCAATCTTCGGAACACAGTGAAAATTGTCTCCGGCTGTCTTACAAGCTCGGCTCACCACCCTGTTTTTCCCGTAAGAGTCTCCCTTTATCTGTAGAATACAGTACAATTTGTAGAATTATGCTGATATAAAAGTGATAAATGACTACGGCGGTCCCCAGAAACTCCAAGCCGGGAGTCATAATATACTTAAGTTTTGCTGTTGATTTTCGGTAAAAAATTTTTGACAAACAAGCTTTAATTAGACTCCTAAAATTCTATATTTCAAATGCTTACACAATATTGAAGAGTTAACATCCAGGCATCAAACCATGATAAGAAATATCGATTTCAATGTCAATGAAATCAAAGATCTATCCCACATTCCCCACCTTTTTTAGTTCCTTTTTTTAGCAATTATTGAGCGTGTTTACAATTTATACCCTATGTTTACCACTTTGAAAAGTTAAAGTACTCCCTAAGAATAAGATAACAAAATATTTAAAACATTTATTATACGTAATTCGTGGCTTTATTCACTTTGTCTAATATTTTGCGATTTAGCAAGTTCGGTAATCCAACCCGCTGTAGTAGTTCTCTG
>JAJFLO010000381.1 GCA_021772675.1 Verrucomicrobiota bacterium
CCATTTAGACGCAATTGAAAACACAAAACTTTTCGTTTTTGACGGCGCCAACCGCAGACTTGCTGAACATTCAGTATTGCGTATTGATGGAACCGGAAACACCGGCATGGACCTGACACAAAGTGACGACGGATTTATCTCCGTATTTTACACATGGGATGGAAACTCCAGACTTCAGGCTCTCATGGATGACAATGGCAATCGCACCATATACAGCTATGACGAACTGGATCGCAAAATCAGCGCGACCTATGGCGATATCGTCGATCCACCCGCATTGGCAGATGTACAGGATCCAGTCACTATAGAAAGTTGGACCTATGATAAAGATTTTAATACAACGACATTTACGGATCAAAACCAATCAATCCACGTGTATTCCTATGACGGAATAAATCGTCGCACCCAATGTGATATTACCGTAGCAACCGGAAATCCCCACAACCTCACTGGTACCACCAAACAAACGTGGGAATATGATGGACTAAACCGTAACACAATCTGTACCGATAACAATAATCCCACTAGCCAAACTGACGATGTCATGTGTACCTATGGCTATGATACCTTATCCCGTAAAATCGAAGAAGCTTCCCGGATCGGGTCGTTACCCGTTCGGATCACATCATTTAAATTTGATGAAAGTTCGCCGGATGCCGGCAATCTCGATCCCACCGCCATGATTTATCCTGACGGTCGTGAGGTCGAATACCATTATGACAGTATCAACCGCCTGAATCAGCTAAACGATCTTAACCATTCACCACTTACGACTTACAGCTTTATCGGCCGTAACCCGCGAGTGTTGGAGAAAAATTATCAGAACAACACAAAACGCATCATTGAATACGACGGTATTCGCCGGCCAACCCGACTTGAGACAGTGGATTCATTCTCGCAAACTGTTATCGGCTTCGAACATTCGTATGATGGTGAGAATAATAAACTGAATGAGCGTAAACTCCATGATTTGGGCAATTCAGAGCTTTATGCGTACGACTCGGCCTATCGGCTTATTGATTTTGGACGAGGGACACTTAATGCCGGAGGCTCTACTGTAACAGCTCCAACACCCACAACTGATGCACTTCAGAACCGTGACTGGATTCTTGACGGTGTCGGCAACTGGCAGCAAAACGATGTTTTGCAAGAAGGTACAATTTTGCAAACAAAAACCAGACAGCATACGAACTTCAACGAGATCGCTACCGATGCCGGCACGTCCCTCGATCACGACGACAATGGTAATCAAGTTGAAAATGGGACACAACACTATACCTGGGATGCTCTTAATCGCCTTCGCACGGTCACCCGCATTTCAGATAATGCGATGATTGCTGAATACACCTACGACTGCCAAAATCGCCGTCATTCCAAAAAACTGACAACTGGTAACGGTTCACTGATCACTCATTACTACTACTCCGGCTGGAGAGTATGCGAAGAATATGATTTTGACGGTGTTAATGAATCTATAAAATATCAATACGTTTGGGGAGCAGTCTATCATGACGAATTGGTTGTTAGAGATGATCGACAGAATGGAATCACCGTCAGCGAGCTCAATAATGGGATCGGCTCCGATCGTCAGTTTCAGCATCATAACACGCTGTTCTCCGTCTTCGCGGTCACTGACGAAACCGGCGTCGTCCTTGAACGCTACCAGTATGCCCCATACGGAAATCAAACCATTATGGATGCCACCCTTAATCAACTTGCCCAAAGTTCAATCGAAGGGGAATTCACTTATACTGGGCAACGCTTTGATGCTGAAACTAGCCTCTACTACTACAAAAACAGATATTACAGCTCAGAGCTAGGACGTTTTATTTCGAGAGATCCGATTGGGTATAAAGGAGGCATTAACCTTTATTCTTATGTCAATAACAGACCATTATATTGGACTGATGAATATGGGTTAAGGGGAGGAAACAGCGGCAGAAATCCCAGAAGAAGTAGAGGTACTGGTGCAACACAGCCAGATTATACTGGACTGGCATTAGCAAGGGGAGAATTCATGGCCCTTAGAGAACGATTTCAGGAAAGTGTCAGGCGAATCAATGACCCAATTCTCAGACGAGAGTTGCGTCTTGGCTTTAGCGAATCGACCACGCCGATTCTTCATCGGCCAGGTAACAATCCAATTGCACGTGTCAATAACCAAATCAGAATGTGGAATACATATTCGAATAGTGTGAGACGGTTACTTGACCGTGTTAATACTGCAGTGCTCAATCAGGGTGGATCTGGAATTCACGATAGTTCAAGGCCGCCAAACTTATCGCCACCTGGGGCTGGCCGGCATGGTGCATTGCGAGAAGCCAGAAGACGGTCAGGCATACCAATGCGGCTTCGGCCTACAAGAGTTTTACCTAGTAGGGATCGAGATGGCAACATTATACCCGGCCGAACTTATATATTTGATTTACCTGGGAGGAGAGTCATAATTAGGGAAGATGCCGCAGGAGATTTTTATGAAGTAGGGAACCCTCAAAACAGGGGACCGCATTTTAACTTTGGAGACAATAATCACTGTGATTACTAAAATAGAAAAAATCCACAGTCCGGACTTATTTGAAAAAAATAAATCACTAAATCTTGACATGACACGAGCTTTAAACCTTTGTTCGGATTTACCCGATGTGTCCGCACTTACACTCCTGCAAAAACGAACAGATTTTTCTATTAGTTTAGGTGATATGGCGGCGAATTGTGCGGATAGTGCATTTCGTTTAATACAAAACAATTGGACTGATTATAATTACTGGCTGTTTTTATCTCATTCTGCCTGGTTGCCAATTAATAGAATTACCTTATATAAGAAATTATGGAAAAGTGAAATCGGTACTATAGAGTGGGCTGATAAATTAGTTAAGACAGAAGAATTAGAAATTAGATCGGAGGAGGGAGTTCGTTTTTCTGGTGCTATTAAATTGACAGAGAATACCCTCTTAAATGCAATAGATTTTAATCGTACTGACCTCGGTTCATTTATATTTTTTACCCGCAAAAAAACAAGGTTGGATTTACCGCAAATTAATACGTTATTTCATGCAGGATTCTCGCCAAAAGGTAAAGAAAAAATTCCAGATTTATCAATTGACTGGTTAAATTTAATTCTTCATATCGGTCGAACAGAGGATTTGTTATTCAGAGTATGGGGTATGTTTGATAACAAGGAAGCGGCAGTTGATATTATCGGTAATTATAAATCGATAAGCTCTCTTGTATAACTTAGTCGAAATGGCGTTTTATAATTGCACAGACCATCTCAATATTCTTTCTTAAATAGATATCGATGAATCAAGAACTTGATAATTTATGGTATGATATAGAGGATGCGTCAATTATTGATTCTAATTCAGAAAGAGAAAAGGAACTTAGAAAGATATTAAATTCGTTAGATCACTTTGGTAAATCAATTCACCAAGACGGCGATTATTGGTTTATATATGGGTTGGCATGGTACAATATGCCCTTACACGTCAATGACGCTTTGGAACAAGCTCTAGATGCATTTAAATTATCACTTTCAAAAGATTCTGAGCATATTGGTTCACGACTGTATTTAGGACATTGTCAATTTGATTTAAAACAATATAAAGAAGCATTTGAATCTTTTTCAAGAATTAAAACCGGTGATCTAACTCCTGGCTGGCGCCGACTAAAACACGAAGAACTTATACTATGCTGCAAATTATACATTAATTATGATAAAGTATCTGAAGGTGAACTAAAAAAAGTAGTCAAACTATATCTAGATGCTGACGACATTGATAGACCAGCTCCCGAGGAATTTGTTCAATGTATTACATGCCTATGCGCAAATTTAGATGTGAAAAATCGAATGCACCTTAAAGCTTTAGTAAATGAGTGTATTATTTTTATTAAAAAATTAGAAATGGATGACTTATGGCCAAAAGAATTGGAACTGATGTCAGAAATAGCGCAAAGTAATTAAACTATGATGGCATTTGCCGGCCAATTCATCTGCAAACCGTTAATGGTCCAAGCATCATTGTTGGATTTGAACATGATTACGATGCTGAAGACAACAAAGTGAATGAGCGTAAACTCCATGATTCGGATAATTCTGAGCTTTACACATACGATTCAGCTTACCGGCTAACTAATTTTGATCGTGGAACATTAAATGCCGGAGGTACTACGATAACAACTCCAACATCCACAACTGATGCACTTCAGAACCGAAACTGGACCCTCGACGGTGTCGGCAACTGGCAGCAAAACGATGTTTTGCAAGAAGGTGCAATTTTGCAAACAGAAACCAGACAGCATACTAACTTCAACGAGATCGCTACCGATGCCGGCACGTCCCTTGATCACGATGACAATGGCAACCTGATCAATGATGGAACATATCTTTTCCGTTGGGACGCTAACAACCGTCTAAGAACAGTCACTCGTGCATCAGATAATTCCCTTATCGCCGCCTATACCTACGACTGCCAAAATCGGCGTCATTCCAAAGAAGTGATCACTGGTAACGGATCACTGATCACTGATCACTCATTACTATTACTCAAATTGGCGCGTCTGCGAAGAACACACATTCGATGGTGTTAACGAAACATTAAAATACCAATATGTCTGGGGGGCGACGTACCATGACGAATTAAATTCAAGAGATGATCGACAAATTGCCACCTCTATCGCAGAACTAAACAATTCGGTTGGCAGTGATCGTCAATTCCAGCATCAAAATACCCTCTATTCAGTATTTGCCGTTACCGACGAGACAGGTGATGTTCTCGAGCGCTATCAGTACGATCCATATGGAAATCAAACCATCATGGATGCCGCCTCTAATCAGCTTGTCCTGAGTTCAATCGAGGGGGAATTCACGTACACTGGTCAGCGATTTGATCTTGAAACAAATCTATACTATTATAAAAACAGATATTACTCCGCCAATCAAGGACGCTTCATCTCAAGAGATCCCATTGGGTATATTGATGGAATGAATCTATATCAGTACGTAGGGTCAAGGCCAGTTCTATTTTTGGATCCAATGGGTTATTCGAGTTGGCTTGGTGATTTTGTTAGCGGAATCATTGATGCAATAATCGGTTCAAATTCTGGCGAAGCATGGGGAAATGTAATTCGCGATCCGTGGGTTAGAGGGCCAACTGGAGGAATCTTACCTCAAAGGTTAGCAGAGGGATTACTTGTCATAGCTGCAATGATTCCTGCAAATGCACATGTCAATGGAATGCACGCTTGGCATGCCGGATCTAACGCCTATCTTGTAGAAGAATTAGGTATTATCGCTATTCCTTTAATTTATTTAGGGGGACTCATTCACGAATCTCCACTAGATTGGGACTCATTCTGGGCGGAGCAAGAATGGCAAGGAACTGTGAATCATTTATTAGATTCTTACTCTGATATACTTGCTAATATATTTGGAATTGGAGCAGCAGTATTTTTGCCCGATAATAGATCAGTTGGATATGCAATTGGTTGTGGTAATTATATTCCTGGACCAGGTGAACCTGATCCAGCATTTGGTGGAACGACTGGACCATATACTGGTAATCCTACAGACGATTGGGGACAATATCCGGGAGGAACTTACCCATGAAAAAAGTATTTATAATATTTTTAGTTGGACTAGTATTCATTTTAGGCTGTAAACCAAATGTAGGTTTGGTTCGCCTCAAAGAAGGGCGTTACGAATCTATTACTGGAGGAAACCTTGTTGTCGATTCAGATAAAATTTGGTTTTACCTAAAGGGTAACAATGGAGAAATCATTCTAAATAAGAAATATAAATACCAAGTTTATACAGATGGAAGAATTGTTCCACACACGATGTCTTCCTCAGAATATATTCAAGGAATTGGACAGTTTAACTGGTATCTTGAAGGAGGGAAAGTTATACAGAAAGATCGAACACAGACCAATATAATCTCAGTTTTCACTCTAACTGAGAATTGAAAATCTGTGTTTAAACTCCAACTACAAACGCGAATGAATTAATAAAACTTGGTTGCAAAAGGTTGATTTTTTTTATAATAAACAAGTTGTGTATTATATTTAATAAGCGCATGCAATGATTATTTCTGCTCCTTGGGGTCACTTGCGTTATTGGTCTCGAGTTAGGCTCAAGCTCGTCGTTTTTAGTTTTCTTGAGGGTAATTCTTGTTTTCCGCTCCGGCTGTCCCGGCTGCAGGCAGCTTGCCAGCAAAGCTGTCATTTAATCCTGTTTACCGTGCCAGCCTCCGCTCCCGTCTCGCCAATATTTTAACTGCGTGAGAAATTCTATCCCACACCACTGGCGTGTTCTTCAGAGTGCCAATGTGCATCCAATCTCCGCCGCCCACTTGGGGCCGTGCCCTTGGCCCTGTCGCCGTCCTGTCCTGCCACCGATACCCCCGCCGACCATACATAAGAGGCACATTATGCGTTCGTTCGCTACGCTTACACGCTACCCGGCGGTCGGGCCTGGCCAGCCGGTAGCTCCATGGACCTTCCATTTCCGCTCCCGGCTGTCCTGATCGGCCCTTTTCTCGCCGGGTATCGTCGCATATGGGCACCGATAAAGAGTTATTCCATGCTCTGCTCAATCCGAATGATTTATCAGTAAAGCCTGTTCTGAGCTTCATTGCCTGGGCTCTTGAACATAACTGGCTCAAACCAAAATCAAATGCCTTTTTATCCAATATTCCCCGGTCTTCAGAGAGTCATGTGAATACTCTCAAGTGGTTGCAGTATTGGAGTCGGCAGGACATGGAGCTGCAGGCTTTGACCGACCGTGTTTGCCATCCGCTATGGCCGCCGATGATGGAGTTTATCGAATGGGCCATTCAGAACGATGTATTGAAAGCCATTCCCCCCAATAAATCAGAAACAGCTTCCTAAAACGATCAAGAGAAAGAGACATAGACATGAGAGCAGAAGAGATAAAACAATCCATTGATTTAGCCGATTATGTTCGCACCTGCGGTATCGAACTTAAGCCCCACGGCAAAAACGACCTCAAAGGGCTATGCCCGTTCCACTCCGATCATCATCCATCATTGATCATCACCCCGTCAAAAAAGCTATTCAACTGTCCGGTATGCAGCAAAGGCGGTTCAGTTATTGACTTTGTCATGCTCCGCGAAAATGTCGATTTTAAAACTGCCAGGCAAACCCTGCTCGACACCCTTGGCAATCAGTCTCCACAAGAATCACTGGTCACTGTCGAAGATCCTTCTGGACAAAGTGTTTTGTCTGGTAGGAATCACCGATTACTGACTGCTTCTTTATCCCCGGAAAGGGCAAATCAGTTATTAGAAAAAGTCATTTCATATTATGAGAAAACCTTTGCTGATGTTCCTGAAGGACGGGATTATCTGGAGAGCCGGGGTATTACCGATGCCGGCTTATACTCAACTCATCGGATCGGTTATTGCAATAGTACATTGCCGAATATTCTCCCAAAATCAGGAAAAATTCATAACGAACTCAGTGAATTAGGCATCCTCTTTGACAGTGGGAAAGAACGCCTTACCGGTTGTATTGTTATTCCGCTATTCGATGTTGAAGGTAACATTGTTACGTTGTATGGGAGATATACGGGCAATGACAGCACCAAAAAGCACATGTTTTTACCGAATAGATCGAAAGGCTTATGGAATGTAACAGCAATCAAGACCTATCCGGAAATCATTCTGGTTGAATCCATTATCGATGGCTTATCAGTGCAGATGGCAGGCCAACATAATGTTGTTTCTATCCAGGGAACAAATGGGTTCAATAATGGACAAGCCGACCTGTTAAGTAAGCATGGTGTTCAGAATCTTACTTATCTTTTAGATGGAGATGAGGCTGGCCAGAACACCGGTCAACGTTTAATAGCAGAAAAAACCTCCTCCTTTTCCAACAAAGTCTTTACCTTACCCAACAATCATGACCCAAACAGCTATCTGGTTGAATATGGTCCGCAAAAACTCGCTGAATTTATTGCTCAAATTCCGGTACCAGAGCCTCAAAATAAATCTGAAATCAACCATCAGTCCCTGGCTGATGGTGGCTTCGTCGTCACTTATGGTTTACGCCGTTATGAAATCCATGGTTTGGAAAAAGGCGCACGTAAACTTAAAGCGACAATTCGCATTGAACTTGCCGGTAAACTCCATGTTGATACACTCGATTTTTACTCTGCCCGTGCTCGTCGAACTCTTGCCCAAGATATCTGCCGAATCTCCGAACAACCAACAGAAACGATTGAGTCAGATATCAATAAGCTTTTGCTTGCCTGCGAAAACTATAACCCGGATCAAATAACAAAAACAACTACGGATCCAGGCAATGAGTTATCGGTTAAAGAGAGGCAAAGAGCTGAGGAATTCGGGAAAAGTTCGGACTTATTAAAAAAGATCCTCGCTGACTATGATAAATGCGGACTTGTCGGCGAAAAACATAACAAACTACTTTGTTATTTAGCTGCTATTAGTCGGAAAATGAACGAACCATTATCAGTTCTGATTCTCTCCAGTTCCGGAGCTGGAAAAACAGCTTTGCAAGATGCAACGCTACTCTTTTGCCCGCCGGAAGATGTCGTCAAGCTCACCAGTTTATCCGGAAAAGCACTCTTCTATAAGGATGAGTCCAGTCTCAAGCATAAGATCCTGGCGCTTGAAGAAGGTGACGGCGCTGAAGAAGCCAGTTATGCCATTCGCAATCTTATCAGTTCTGGTGTCTTGGTTATAGAACCTATGTTTACCACTTAACTCACCCTTATTTTTGTAAATTCTTCATTTTCAAGCATTAAAAAATTTTGCAATTATTTTTTAAGTATAATAAATATTGCTTGATATTTTTATTATTATACTTATTATAATGTTTTTATAG
>JAJFLO010000382.1 GCA_021772675.1 Verrucomicrobiota bacterium
CAGCGTCATTTTAGGTAAGCCAACAGGAAAAGGAGATCGGCTCATCATAGTAAATGCGGTTACAAGAGATGGCTGGGTTCCCAATGCAAAGTTGGTTTTTAAGGCCTCCAGGAAAACGGGCGATTACCATGATAATTAGTATGAAGTCATATGAAACGCACTATAGTATCATGTTGGGCCATTACTTTCCCGAGTGGAATAAATGGCTTGACAATTTACCGGACCCTCGACGACAGGAACTCTGCACTTATTCTGTTCGTCACCTGGTCATGCTCGCGTTTACCATGTTACTGTTCCAATGCGGGTCACGACGGCAATTGCGCGGAGATCGGCAAGCGCCTCAGTTCCTTGCGAATCTTCTTGAATTAACAAAAACAGACGAACAAACCGTTGCCGATCCGGATACCGTGAATTACCTGTTTGAAAGAATGTCATCATCTGGATTAGAAAATATTGTTGTTGAGGCCAGTCGTTGTCTGATCCGGTCCAAAAGCCTTGATCGCTTCCGTTTGGAGGGTAGTGTTCTCATTGCTGTCGACGCTACAGAATTATTCCGAAGTAAAGTGCAACATTGCGATCGATGTCTGAAGGCTGAACATTCCAATGGTACGATAAGCTATTTTCACCGTGTCCTCGAAGCCAAATTAATTACTGAAAATGGCATGGCATTATCTATTGCATCGGAATTTATCGAAAATGCCGAGGATGGATTCTACGAAAAACAGGATTGTGAATTGAAAGCCTTTTACCGATTGGCGCCAAAACTCAAGAGTTATTTTCCACGCATGCAAATTCTTTTACTCCTTGACGCTCTTTATGCCAATCAGAATGTTATTGGTGTCTGTGAAAAATATGACTGGGAATATATCATTGTTTTCAAGGATGGGTCATTGCCTAACCTTTACGAAGAGGCCATCAGGCAATGCATCCGGCATCCGGAAAATACGTTGCAAACCGGAACGCAGACCTTTACATGGGCTCACAATCTATGTTATGAAGGGCACACGTTTCATGCCATTTTTGCGAAAGACCTTAACGATCCCCAAAATGGAAACTTTGCCTACATTACCGATGTTCGACCCAACTCAAACAATATCGAAAAACTCATTAATAAAGGAGGACGCAAACGATGGAAAATTGAAAATGAGGGATTTAATTCCCAAAAGACCGGCGGTTATCAATTGGAACACGGTTATGGACGTAAAAACCATGCCTGGAAGAACTATTACTTTCTTCTACAGTTAGCCCATCTGCTTAATCAACTGATGGTAAAAACCGATTTATTCGGAAAGCTCCAACTTCAATTGTTGCTTAAAAACGCAACAAGTACTACGAGGGTATTACTAAAATTCGTCGTTGCCACCGCAGTGACATTTTACGGAAGTATTAAAAATTTCATCAAACACATCGCAGAATCATTCCGTTATCAATCATTTACTGAATTGGGGTGCAGCATGGACTACCCTCGGTCCATCCAGATTCGATTTGCACCCTTTGATACTTCGTGACATCGTTGTCCGTAACATGACCTTTTTACAACCGCCGGGATAATTGAAATGTTGAGTGTAAACTAAACTGCATGGTTTAGGCAGGACCCGTGGTGTCTGGTTTGGACTTGAAAAATATTTCGAAAAAATTGGCGATGTAAAAAAAATCCATTCTTCATCGCTGACGAATAACTAACGTAATGGAAATCTTGAATTCCTTGTGTATGGTATAACAGGCCAGTTGACATGATCACCCCTTTCCTGGTAGTTAGAGTATCATGTTATCTCGGCCTTCTTTATTTTTATAGTAGCAATTTTACAGATTCTTGTGAAGAACCAATTTTATTATTACTCTCAGCACGAAGTATTAATAAGGAGCTGTCCATAAATAAATCATACATCTCGCATCTCATATTCGGCTCATAGTGATATGATCCTCAGTCACGAATTACTCGAAATAGCTCGCTATTTCTGTGGATTCACTCAATCGGATCGAAAAATTCTAAACCAAATCTGAGCGGGAATATGTTCAACTTATTTGTGGACAGTTCCTAGCCTGATTAATTCATCCGGCTTCTACTGCGTGCGCATATCTCATTTCATATAAGCGAGTTATGAAGAACAAAAAGACTTGAAATAGTTCACTATTCCTTCACCTTCGGAACCTACATAACTCATTGATCTAAAGTAAGCTAAGCACTCTCATAACGAAGCCGGATGAATTAATCAGGCTAAGGCAATTTGTGTTATGCTCAAAGGGGTAGCAACAATTTTAACTGACTCATGAAATATTTTAAATATTATGCACTATCCTATTGATTGGAATAATCCCATTTCTAAGCAGATTAATTTTACCATCGTTTCTTAAATAAAAGCGTTTTATTTTCTATAAAATTGTATTGAGTGCCTTCAATGATCTCATATATCGATCAATTTCTTACGTTTGCAAGTGTGGAAAAAGGTTTGGCGAAAAACAGTCTGGAATCTTATGGAACTGATTTAAGACAGTTCTTAAGATTTCTTCGTGGTGTTGACATCCGTGAATGGTCAAGTGTAACACGAGAAGACATTTTGAATTTCCTTGAAATCTCTTATGAAAAGGAAAGCGCTACCGCAACGATTGCTCGAAAACTGGTAACTATTAAAGTTTTTTTCCGCTTTCTGTTTCAGGAAAACATAATAAAAACCAATGTGACAGAAGTGATGGATAGTCCTAAATTATGGAAAATCCTACCTGATTTTTTGAATGAATTGGAAATAAATTCGTTATTGAAGGTTTATGACGATGGCAACACAAATTTAGATTTTAGAAATAAAACAATACTGGAATTGATTTATGCCTGTGGACTAAGAGTAAGTGAACTAAGTAATTTGAGATTGGACGACATAAAATTTGATCTAAATGTATTAAGGGTAACAGGGAAAGGAAATAAAACACGAATTGTTCCTTTTGGAAAGCCTGCCGGAAAATTTCTAATTAAGTACATCGAAAAAGTCAGACCATTTCTGGAACGGGAAGTAGGAGTGCCGAATGTGTTTTTGTCAAATAATGGTCGACCACTAACGCGTGCTCGAATTTGGGGCATTGTAAAAGACGCATCAATAAAAGCCGGCATAAGGAAAAATATTTTTCCACACACATTGAGACATTCGTTCGCCAGTCATTTATTGGCTAATGGAGCCGATTTGCGTGTTATTCAGGAAATGCTGGGTCATGCCGATATCAGCACGACACAGATCTATACCCATGTTGATCGATCCCACTTAAGTCAGATTCACAATAAATTTCATCCGAGAAACTAATTTGAATAACTATTCTTATTCGTCATTTGATTTTTAGATTGTTGTTTATATCTTATAACCTTTTTCTTTTTTACTATATTTAACCTGACGAAAGATGAATATGGACGAACAATTGCTACGACGAAGACATAGCGCCGCTCATTTAATGGCTGCTGCCGTTCAAAATCTATTTGATGATGTAAAATTTGATATCGGTCCTGCGACAGAAGAAGGTTTTTATTACGATTTCGACATGGATCATCGCTTGGTGCCAGATGATCTTCCACGAATTGAAGAAGAGATGAAGAAACTCGCAGAAAAAAAAGATCCCTTCATTTGTACTGAAATATCCAGGAATGAAGCAACGGAATCGCTTATCAATAAGCATCAGAATTATAAGATAGAACGTCTTGGAGATATACCTGATGGTGATAAAATTACGTTTTATCAATGTGGTGAATTTATTGATCTTTGCCGGGGACCGCATGTTGAACATACTGGAGATGTTGGTGCATTCAAATTAATATCTATCGCAGGATCATATTATCGCGGCAACGAAAATAATCCGATGCTACAGCGAGTTTACGGAACGTCCTTTCATAATGAAAAAGGATTGAGAGTTTATCTTAAAAACCTGGAGGAGGCAAAAAAGAGGGATCATCGTAAAATCAATACCGAGTTAGAGCTTTATAGTGTTTCTGAGGATATCGGTCCCGGATTGATTTTGTGGCATCCGAATGGCGCAAGAATTCGCAATGCTATAGAGAATTTCTGGAGAGATACCCATTATAAAAACGGTTATGAAATGTTGTATACACCTCATTTGGGTTTTGGCGAACTTTGGCAGACAAGTGGTCATCTTGATTTTTATAAAGAAGCCATGTACTCACCGTTGCAGATAGATGACCGCGACTATTACGTGAAGCCGATGAATTGTCCGTTTCATATAAAGATCTATCAATCAAGAAATAGATCGTACAAAGAACTACCTGCTAGATGGGCTGAGTTGGGAACTGTTTATCGTTACGAAAAAAGTGGTGTTATGCATGGTTTATTTCGGGTTCGAGGATTTACGCAAGATGACGCTCATATTTTCTGTACCCCTGAACAAGCTGATGCTGAAATTTCAGAAGTATTGCAGTTTTGTTTGTTTATGTGGAAATCTTTTGGTTTTAAGGAGGTTAAAGCTTATTTATCAACACGGCCGAAAAAAGCAGTTGGCCATGACGATAAGTGGGAGCACGCAACAAATTCGTTGAAGAAAGCCGTTGCCGATGCCAACCTCGAATGCGAAGTAGATCCTGGTGGGGGTGCATTTTACGGACCCAAAATTGATTTGAAAATTAAAGACGCTATTGGCCGTGAATGGCAAACATCAACAATTCAATTTGATTTTAATCTTCCTGAACGATTCGATCTCCACTATATTGGAGATGACGGTAAAAAACATCAGCCCTATATGATCCACCGGGCGTTGTTAGGATCGTTGGAGCGGTTTTTTGGTATTTTAATTGAGCATTATGCGGGTGCATTCCCAACGTGGCTCGCCCCTGTCCAAGTACGAATTCTACCGATTACAGATGCGCAACATGACTATGCAAACGATTTGTTAAACCAACTGCGAGCTGATGATATTCGGGTTGAATGTGATACGCGCAATGAAGGATTAGGTGCAAAAATACGAAAAGCCCGTAACGAACGAATTCCCTATATGCTAATTGTTGGTGAAAAGGAAAAAAAGAACAATGCGGTATCAGTTAGGAAAAGAGGCGTTGGCGAGGCTGGAACAGCAAATATTGATGAATTTAAATCTCAGATAAAGCAAGAGATAAAAGAAAAAGAATAGTTTGTTTGAAATTCATGCTTTTAATCATTAGTTTAACATTACCCAATTACGTGAAAAAATCTGAAACATTTGGAAGTCTTCCTTCATTAGAGGAAGCATAAAGATAGGGCAGGATTTGTATTTGGCTACACCTTTTAATTTTCAAAAAGATAACACAGATTTAGATACTACAATTTTTTAATTTGTGTGGTGTTAGAATTCGTCTGAAACTTGAACGTTTCGAAATTCATCAGCGTTTTCTTAATACTTAAATACTAACTATAAAGAGGAGGTTAATACTATTTCTCGACTTATTAAACGAAGCGACAAATCGCTGGAAGGTTGTGATTTAAGAGTTGTTGATTTTGATCATGAGCAATTGGGAGTAATGTCTGTAGAAGAAGCTCTCAAGTTGGCAGAAGAAAAAGGATTTGATCTAGTCTTGGTAGCAGAACAGTCAACGCCACCTGTTTGCCGATTAATGAATTATGGTAAATTTACTTATGAAAAAAAGAAGCAGGTTCGTGATCAGAAGAAAAAACAGCATAAACAGAAGAATAAGGAAATAAAATTTCACGCAAACATTGATTCTCATGATTACTTAATCAAGATAAACCGCATAAAGCATTTTTTAGGAAACGGCTGCCGCGTAAAGGTGTCGTTGTTTTTTAGAGGAAGAGAATTAAGGAATACGGAAAAAGGCATGGAATTAATGGCACAGGTTAAAAATGATATTGAAAATCTGGGGGTCGTTGATAGCCAACCCAAAATGGTGGGGCGAAACATAGGCATGCATATTGTTCCCATAAGCCATAAATAAATGACCTAGCAATTATATTAACGGAGACTAAAATGCCAAAGCAGAAAACATGCAAAAGTGCATCAAAACGATTTAAGAAAACAGGTACAGGAAAAATAGTTCATTATCGGGCAGGTTTTCGTCATATTTTGACAAAAAAGACATCAAAGCGAAAACGTCGGCTTGGTCAAAGCACGCTTCTCAAATCCTCAGAAATGAGACGTATAAAAGATGCATTGCCCTACGGATTGAATTAATGCTATATTATTTTATTTAATCGCTATATGATTTATGGAAAAAATTAGGAGAAAAGTCAATGTCAAAGGTAAGATGTTCCCCCTCATCAAGAAAGCGTCGGAAGCGGGTATTAGATAGAGCAAAAGGATTTCGTGGTTCAAGAAGTAAATTAATACGAACCGCATACGATGCTGTTGATCGAGCGAATGCAATGGCTTATACTGGTCGCAAACAGAAGAAACGTCAATATAGAAGGCTCTGGACTATTCGAATTAACGCTGCGTGCAGACAGAATGAAATAAATTATAGCCAGTTTATGTACGGGTTGAAACTACTAAATATCCAGCTTAATCGCAAGGTCTTGGCTGAGATTGCAATCAATGACTCAGATTCGTTCAAAACGCTTATTGGCAAAGCAAAAGAAGCTATTGCAAAAACGAATTAAAGTCTTAGTCAGCTCAATTGCAACGTCCCCGTAAAAATTAAACGTTGTCCAATCTTTTTGATAAATTTTGAGCAAATCAAGATACTTATTCGTTGATTAGATTGATATTGATACTTCCTCAAAATAATCGGTTCATCTTCCAAATTCCCAAACTTAAAAAAAACAAACAGGCCGCGCTCCCTGCAATTCCAGCAGGTAGTAGTTGATTCTTTCCCAGAACCAAAAAGAATTGTGACAGTAAATAATACGCGGCCATTATACTGATAGCGGCAACAAAACTTTTCATATTACTACTCCGCTCTTGCGTTACCGCCATTGGTATTCCGAGAAATACAGCAATCATGCAAGACAATGGGGAAAATATATTAAAGTATAAATGTGTGATTAATACAGCTTGTGTGCTTTCTGATATTTTTTGTTCCTTGGATTGTAGTATTTCGCATATGTTAAGAACAGTAAAATCTTTCAATGGCTTTATTCCAAAAGAAAATGATAGTTTTTGGGGATTCTCACTTAAAACTGAGATTGTATAAGTTTGATGATGTTCTGGTTCTTCTAAAAGTAAATATCCATCAAGATCAAATCGCTTCAAAATGACATTTCCAAACAACCATCCAGATTCCGTGAACTGAGCTTTCTTAGCATACATCTGCCAACTGATACTATTATCGTTCCTGAATTGAGTGATATTTATTTCATGACAAATGCCATGGGGATCAAAGTCACCAAAAAACCAATCTCTGTTTTTTTCTTTATTTCTGAATGCCAAATATGACTTTTCCTGCCGAGTTCGTTTATTATATGGATCAACGATATTTTGTTTTATCCGGGTTGTTTGTAGCCTGCATGATGGAATAAGAAATTCTGTATTCACAAAGCTAAATAGCGATAGAATAATTGCAACGATGGTTATTGGCAAACAGGATTGTGTGATGGATATTCCGGATGCTCGAAATGCAGTCAACTCATTATACCGGCAAAGATTACCAATAAAGTACATCGTCGCCATTATGAGCGATATGGGAAGAATATGTACTAAATTTTCGGGCTGCAGAAACACATAATAACGAACAATATCGATGACACTAGCATTATTTTTTAAAAAGTCTTCCAGATTATCAACAAGTGATATAATTAGAAATAGTGTAAGAAATGAAATAATACAGGCGAATAACACAATAAGAAACTCGCCAAATATGTATCGAAATATTAATTTAGAAAAGCGTCTGCCTGGGATCTGAGATATTTGATTATTATTGTACAAACTTCTGATCCCATTTCAATTTAACTGACATCTTTCATTAAGGAGCTATTTCCATATGCTCCGCAGCAAGCAACCGGGTAAGTTACTCCTGAAAAATTATCGGACGCGACACAAGACAAGCGTTGGGGAATCAATCACGCGGGTGGGATTAAATAACTTCCTAAGCTGTAGTCGTTGTCTTAACAACCCGAATACCGCTCATAAAATCTTGAATAGCTCTTTTACTCGGCAAACAGAATGAGAAAAATAATGTACTCCAAAAAAATAGAAGATAAGCGACACTAAAAACAAACGCCCGCCCCATTAAGACAGGCTCTCCATCATTTCTTACAACCATAACTCCCCAGACTAGCTGTCCTATAGTTTGTGCCATAAACCCCATCAAAACGGCGTGGTACATTAGTACACAAGACACAAACACAAGTGTAAGAAGGATAAATGCTTGCTTTTCAGGCATGCCATTCTGAATAAATGACGATGTTACCACGAGTAATCCAAATCCGACGAGTCCAAGAATGATGGCATCAATTACCCAGGCAGCAGCTCTTAAACCTACAGTTGCAGGGGTAAATTTAAATGCACCTCCCTTAGATTGATTTCCACTTGTAGGTTTGATCAAATCTGCTAATTTCCCGGCACCTGATCCTTCTTTCTTGCCATGGGATTGTGCTTCGATTATATCTTCCAAAAAAGGGACTTTTGCGGCTTGGCCCCACTTCTGCATTAATGCATTACGAACCTCACTATCTGAAGTAATTCTTCCAGATTGCGCCCATTGAATCAAAGCCTCCTGATCTACAGGTCCGTATTCACTTCCATCGGCAGATCTTACCATATATTTCATTCCACCTGTACCCATAAGCCCTAAAATCCTTTCGCAGTTCACGTTGATTTGTTAAAATGTTAAATTAACATAGTTCGGTTTCCAAGCAAGATCAATTTTAATATAGTTAATTTCAAAATGTACTCATTTAACACCCTACAAATTATCCGAAGACTCGATTCTCTTCTTTTTGTTTTTGCTGCTATCATTATAATTATTGTCCATCCATCAATCGGCAGGAATGAACTGGGACAGTTCGACATTTTTTGTATGGTCCCCTGCATATTTTTAGGTTGGCTCTGTTATCAAATTCCACTTAATTTTGAAAATATACCACAATGGAAATTAACGGTATTTAGTCTACGCTTTTTTGCTGTAACGCTAATGATTCAATCGCCATTCGTTGTCTGGTGGATTCCCATGCCTAACAATGTTTATTTTTTTATAAATGCGCAAATTGCTTTATGTTGCGGAATATCATTCCTATTTTATCTAACTAAATTAGTCTTGGAGCTTGCAAAACATACTGACGCAAAATCATTAGCCATAGAAGCAAAAATCGCAAAGACTATCATATTTTATTTCATTTTAATTCCGTTTATTTCGTTTATGTTTTCCCTCATTCTAGATTATTATACAACTGCAATTAATACCTATAATGATTTTTATTTCATATTTACCCAATTTCCTCATTGGTTTCGATGGATGTTCATCATACCTCTTTTAATTTGCATGAATCTTATTTTTCGCATACGAATCATTTTAACTGACAAAAATTCAAGAGGAGCAAATGAATACGCAACTAATTATACCACTTGATTTTAGGGATATTATTCAGGCTAAATATCTTATTGAAGAATTGGGTGACTTGGTTACATGGTATAAAGTGGGCAAACAGATGTTCACCAGATATGGGCCTCCTATCATTCAATATCTGAAGTCCAAAAAAAAGAAAGTTTTTCTAGATTTAAAATTTCATGATATTCCGAATACAGTGGCAATGGCAATCAATTCCTCAATTGATTTAGGTGTGGACATGACAAATGTGCATGCTGTCGGAGGTAGTGATATGATGACGGCCGCCTTAAAGATAAAACAGGAAAGGGAATCAACCATTGTTCTGATTGCTGTAACGGTTTTAACTAGTATGAGCGAGTCAAATCTGAATGAAATTGGTTGTGGTGGAATGGACATTGCAGAACAGGTAAAAAAATTAGCCATTCTTACTAAGAAATCGGGTTTAGACGGTGTCGTTGCTTCTGCCCATGAACTTTCACTTATATCAGATAATTGTGGCCCAGAATTTATAAAAATCATCCCAGGCATTCGCCCCGAAGGATTTTCAAACGATGATCAAAAACGAATTATGACTCCAGAAGAAGCATCACGTAAAGGAGCCCAATTTATTGTGGTAGGAAGACCTATTACCCAATCCAAAACGCCAATTACAGTCGTTACATCTATACTTGACGAGATAAAAAAATCATCCTCAAAAATATCAGGACTCTGAAATTTGAAATCCCAATTCTAATGGTACCTCAGGGTCCATATTGAATTTTTTAATCTCTATAGCCAAAATCCGGTAAATAACTTTTATACTACCTAAGACGGGAATAGCAACGATCATTCCAAGTACTCCTGCTAATTGACCACCTAACAAAACACCTAATACACAAAAAACTGGATGAATCTTTACTTGCTCTTTCATCACCAAAGGAAGAATTAGGACATTGTCCAACAACTGAACGATCAGCACAACACCGACAATTCCTAACATTGCTATAAAATCTGTGGTCGTGATTAAAACAAGTAACACACCTATAATGGCTCCGATTACTGGCCCAATTATTCGAATAACATTTGTGACTGCAATAATAAATGATATGACTAATGCTAATACAAAACTTAATGGGGAAATTAAACTGACGACCCATAGTAATATAAAGGATATAATTCCAAGAATTAAATTTTCAATGACTATTCCGCGAAGATAATATCCAAGCAAATCAATGGTCTTCTTTAAAATAAATAGCCCAGGTTCAAATAATGAATTTGGTAGCATTTGTACTGTTGTCTTATAAAACATATCACCATCTAACAATGCAAAAACGAGTACGAAAAAGAAAATCATTAGAAACTGCCCGGTTTTTTTGGCAATTCCACCGATTGATGTCAATAAAAAGGTGCTCTGTTCTGCAATCCATTGACTAAATTCTTTTATAATCTGTTCATCTTTCCACGTTTTTCTGATCAATCCGAAATTCCTCAATTGCATGGATAGGTCTTTTCCTATTTTAACCAACCTGGAGTGTGCAACATTTTTGTACAAATTCGGATTTGACAATACTCGAACTTCACGATTTACTGCGGGGATGACTGTTGACCCAATTTGTGTAATTAGTCCTACAATTGTTATAAAAATTACGATGATCGTCATCCCTTTGGGGATACCAATTTTCTGCGCGGATAAAACAATAGGATAGGTAATGTAGGCAACCAATAATGCTGAGAAAACGGGGCTCAATAAATTTCGCCCCTGATAAACTACACCGACCCCAATTACTGTCCCAACCACGATCAAAAAATTACGGTAAAATTTATCCTCTTTCATATTTCTCTAACTTTTCTTTAAGTTCGTCTATTTCATTTTTGGCATTCCGAAGCTTCTTTGTCGTCTTAATTAGATTTTCAGAAATCGTGTTTGTAATTCCTTTGAGCATGCTCAACCCATCTTTCGGGAATTGATCACTTAAAGCATTCAGATCAAACGTTGATAATGTTAATAAAATCGTATCATTTTCCGCAGCTTTTGCCGTCGCTGTTCTATAGGTGGAAGACACTAGACTCATTTCACCAAAAACTGCTCCTTCTCTAACCTTTGCATAATTCAATTTATCATTATCACTTGTTCTCAAATAAATATCGATACTCCCCTTTTTTAAAATAAATAAGCAAATACCCAAATTGTCCTGCTTAAAAATTAGTTCATCCTGATTATATCTCCGTTCGACTAATCGTGTCATAATAAAGAGAAATGCCTCGGCGCTAATTTCTTTAAATAGGTAGTTTTTTCTTAAAAATATGTAATTTTCGTCATCTGCCAGATCGCCTAATGCCTTATGGCTGGCACGTTTTATTAACTTTTCAATGATCTTCATAGCTGAGTATTCGATCCTAGTTTGTTTCCTGAATCCGTGACGGTAGGTTCAAGGCGAAATAACTATTAGGTATTTTACAAATTAGCAATATGTCGCCACTTCGCGGAGGCTTTCTTTAAATGCATTTGCTTCGTTAGTAAACATTTGCAGTAGTCACTACAGCTAAATACATACTGCCTCGCAACTACATTTAAAGAAAACCTTCACGGATTCAGGTGTTTATTTACTCAATTGTTAAATATTATAGAAACAATTTGTATGCGTGACAGAGAAAATTCAGTCACTCCCAGTATAAACTAATGGTCAATATGAATTGACCCAGTGAATTAACATAATCCGTTAAAATACAGTGAGTTTAGTTGATTTAATATGGATATTAAAAAAATAAGTTACAATTCGCTTTATATTCATGTTCCCTTTTGTGCAAAATTATGTGATTACTGTGCATTTTTCGTCATTGCAAAACCAAATCGCACTATTAGACAAAATTATTTAAATCGACTGAAGCGCGAAATTCAGGATAAAACGACGCTTTTCGAGCCCTTGGATAATATTTATTTGGGCGGTGGCACACCCACACATTTTTCATTGAAAGAATTACAGAAGTTACTGCGAATTTTGACAAGTAATCTTCCGATTTCTACTGATTGCGAATTTACCATCGAAGGCAACCCTACCTGTTTTACAAAAGATAAAATTAAGTTGTTATTGGATAACGGTGTAAATCGCTTTTCTATAGGCGTACAAAGTTTTTCTGATGAAACACGACGTACCATTGGAAGAGCCGGAGAGGTTTCCCGAATTTTCAATGTTGTTGATGCTCTTCAGTCTTATTCAATCAAAAATTATAATCTGGATTTAATATTCGGAGTTCCCAATCAATCAATCGATCAACTCAGATTGGATTTGGATGAACTAGTAAAACTATCTCCATCCCATATCTCTGCTTACTCTCTGATGATCAAAGAAAAAACTCCTCTTGCAAAGCGATTGAAAAATGGCATCAATGATGATTTTTTTATAAAAATGTGGACACTTATTGAAGAAAAACTTAATAATGAATGTGGGATGTATCGCTATGAAATATCTAATTTCTCCAAACCCGGATATGAGTGTAGGCATAACTATAACATTTGGAAAGGTGGACAATTTTTAGGGGTTGGACCTTCGGCTTGTTATTTCGACGGAATCTCCAGATGGACAAATCCAGCAAATTTTAATAAATGGATTGATGGGATAGATGCAATTGAGGATTACTTGGATCTGCCTGATCGAGCAATAGAAATTCTTTTAACAGGATTACGAACAAGTAAAGGTTGGGAACACTCAGAATTCAAATTAAAAACAGGATTTGATTATAACAAATTGCGCTACAAGCAAATTAATCACTGTGTCAGCAAAGGATTAATACACAAAGAGGAAAATCGTATTAAACTAACCAAAAGAGGAATGTTGTTGTCAGACTATGTTGAACGGGAATTAATATAGCATTTCAATTTTTTTGTAGAGGGAAAATTAGTAAATGATATATCTTTAGCCCGGATTTCTCACAATAATTTTATTACAAAAACGTTTTCATAAATACCAAATTACCTGCCAGTTCAATCTATTTTATACTAAATCGGATTCCATTCAATTACTCACTGGTTTCAGTCTCTGTAGGTACCTGAACATCATCAGATTTAGGAACAACCTCAACTTCGTTGACTCCTGTCAATTTTTCTATAGGCTCAGGTTGTTCTGACTCATCTGTGAGTTCAGTCTCAGCTAAAACACTATCAACAACACTAGTATTTTTATCTTTTAGCGCGTTCCCCTGTAGAACAGCCAGGCTTAATGTCAAAATGAAAAAAATGATCGAAAGTGCAATGGTCGTTTTTGTTAGGATACTGCTGGCACTGGATCCAAATACCTCCTCAGTCTGACCGCCCGCTAATGCCCCCAAACCACCCCCAGATTTACTTCTCTGCATCAGAATAATAGCAATTAGTAATAACGCTGTTGTGACTTCGGCAATCATTAATATCGATAAGATAATGTTCATTCCGCACTCCTGATTATATTCACGAATTCGTTACAGTCCAGACTGGCCCCTCCAACAAGCGCTCCATCAATGTCAGATTGTGTGAGCAATGTATCCGCATTTTTCGACTTTACAGATCCACCGTATTGAATTCTAATAGATTCGCTAACATTAACTCCATATTTTTCGTTAATCAAATTCCTAATAAATGCATGAACTTCTTGAGCCTGTTCAGGTGTTGCGGTAACCCCCGTACCAATTGCCCAAACAGGTTCGTAGGCAATTACGATGTCATTCATTTGCTGCGCAGTAATATCTTTTAGACCATCATTTAATTGACCTGAGATTATTTTTTCGGTAATACCGCTTTCCCGTTCATCTAGTTTTTCCCCAATGCAAACAATCGGTTTTAATGGCGTCGTCAGCGTTGATTTCAATCTCATATTTACTGTTTCATCTGTTTCTCCAAAATATTGCCGCCGTTCGCTGTGTCCGAGAATTACGTAGGCAACCGGAATATCGAGCAACATTGATGGCGATATTTCTCCCGTAAATGCACCATTTTTACTCCAATGTACATTTTGAGCACCAATAGCAATATTTGTATTTTGGGTTAAATCTACTGCTATTTGAAGCGACGTGAATGTTGGACATAGAACAATATCAACGCCATCAACATCTGCAATATTTCTCTTAAATTCGTTTATGAAACCTGATGTTTCAGTAACTGTATGGTTCATCTTCCAATTACCGGCAATAATTTTTTTTCTTTTCATTTTTAGATATACCTATTTTAGGTATTAGTTTCAATTAATTATCATTTAATGCGACAACACCTGGCAATTCCTTACCTTCAAGAAATTCCAATGATGCTCCACCGCCTGTTGATACATGGGTCATTTTTTCGGATAGACCGGCCTGTTTAACGGCACTGACAGAGTCACCTCCGCCAATAATGCTGACCGCGTCTGAATTTGCAACAGCCTTACAGACTGCTGTGGTTCCATTACTGAATGGTTTCATTTCAAAACATCCCATCGGACCATTCCATAAAATTGTTTTTGCTTTACTTATCTCTTCACAAAATAACTCGATCGTTTCTTTACCAATATCCACACCTTCCCAATCGTCAGGAAAATCTCCGCTCACTGTTTGAACATTTGCATTTTCATTGAAATCATCGGCAATGACATTATCGATTGGCAATAAAATCTTTTTCCCAAATTTTTCTGCTGCCGCTATGGTTTCAAGTGCAACTCCAAGGAGATCATTCTCTACAATTGACTTACCAATCTTTTTTCCTTTAGCTTTCTTAAACGTGTAGGACATACCACCGCCGATAATTAAGCAGTCTACTTTTTTAATTAAACTCTTTAGCAAATCTAATTTCCCTGAAATTTTTGCTCCACCTATTATTGCGACAAATGGACGGTCAGGACTTTCAATCGCGTTACCTAAAAAATTCAACTCCTTTTCCATAAGCAATCCTCCAACAGCAGTGTCAATAAATTTTGTAATAATTGATGTCGAAGCATGTGCACGATGGGCAGTACCAAATGCATCATTCACAAATACGCCACCCAAATTTGCTAATTGCTGTGCCATTTTTTCCTGCTTTAATTTTACATCATTTTGTGCTTCCCTCAATAATGCAGGTGGTATGGATTTGGTATCAACCATTCCAGTTTCCTCAGAATGGAAACGAGTATTTTCAAGCATGATTATCTCACCCGAATTCAGCTTGCTCACAAGCGAGACAACTTCGGTACCAATGCAATCAGGTGCCATAATGACAGTTTTTCTGAGCAGGGTGCTCAGATGATCTGCAACTGGTTTCAAACTAAATTTCTCTTCAAAACCACTCCCACTCGGCCGTCCCAGATGACTCATAAGCACCAACGATGTATTATGCTTTAAAATGTATTCGATTGTTGGTAATGCAGCCAATATTCGCGTATCGTCCATTATCTTACCGTTTTCAATTGGAACGTTAAAATCGACGCGCATAACAATTCGCTTATCTGCAAGATCAATATTTTTTATTGATTTTTTATTCAATTCACCATCCTTTAAGCTAATTTAAAAATTAATTCGGTTGCAAAAATAATTTTCTAAAAATGAAAATCGATAATGTATTCCACATTTCCCGGAAAACTAAGAATATTGGACATAAATATCATAAAGGTTTATTAAAGGCTTAATGCGATATGAAAAACTTATCTTTTAATAATGGCGATTTATCAATTGTCACCTCACCTATAGGCAATCTTGACGACATGACTTTTCGAGCGGTGAACGTACTTCGCAGTGCTGATATAATCGCATCTGAAAATGTTCGCAGAACAAAAATATTATTAGGCCACTATGAAATAGAATGTCCTATGATCAGCTATAACAAAGATAACGAGTCTAAAAAGACCCAGGCTTTAATTAAATCCGTTAAAAACGGACAAAATGTTGCGATGCTAGTCAGCGCCGGAACTCCAAGTATTTCGGATCCGGGATTTTTATTGGTTCGACAAGCGGTTTTAAGTGGAATTGAACCGGTAATTATACCGGGTGTTTCAGCCCTAACTTATGCCATTGTTGCCTCGGGTTTTCCGGTGCAAAATTTCTGTTTTTTAGGATTTCTGACAAAGAAAAAGTTAAAAAGAAGAAAAATCCTCCGATTTAATGCCGCTGCGAGTCAATCGCTTTTTATATTTGAATCACCCTTTCGAATAACTCAATTATTGCAGGAAATTGCCGATGAAATCGGGTCGGAGACAGAAATTGTACTGGTGCGGGAGGCCACGAAAAAATTTGAAGAGCATATTCGTGGTACTGCCGAATCAATGCTTCTGTTAAAAAATAAATTTAAGGAGAAGGGGGAATTTACCGTCGCTGTCAATACCTATCACTTTAATGAAACCGAACAACAAGAATTTTAATCAATATCATCGGTTTCATCTTCATCATAGTCGTTTCCAGCATTGCTGAATAATAGTGATCCGGTAATCATGGCGCCACACTCGGGGCAGGCTCCACCTTCGTTGTCAACCGCTTCCATTCTAACTTCAACTTCACAATACGGGCATGATATTTTTTCCATGATTATACATTCCTTTCATTTTCGAAACGGGTATATATATAATCAATAACAACACTTTCAAGAAAAAAAAATCAATTTTTTTAACTTTTTAAAGAAAGTAGGAATTCAGCGTTCGTTTTCATTCCTTTGAGCTTCTTATTCAGTAACTCCATTGCTTCTGTAGGTTTAACATCGTTCATGTACCTGCGTAAATACCACATCCGCTCCAGCTCGTCTGGATGGAGCAGTAACTCTTCTTTTCTAGTACCTGATTTAGCAATATTAATCGCTGGAAACACACGTCGATCCGCTAGATAACGATCAAGATGTAATTCCATATTTCCTGTTCCTTTAAATTCTTCAAATATAACTTCATCCATTCGGCTGCCAGTATCAATCAATGCGGTTGCCAATATGGTAAGGCTACCACTTTCGACAGTATTTCGGGCCGAACCAAAAAAGCGTTTCGGTTTATGTAGTGCGTTGGAATCAACACCACCGGAAAGAATTCGTCCACTGTGCGGTTCGATTGTATTGTATGCGCGTGCCAGCCGAGTAACACTATCTAATAAAATAACCACATCCTTCCCATGTTCGACTAATCGACGCGCTTTTTCTATAACCATTTCAGCAACCTGTACGTGACGATTTGGCGGTTCATCAAATGTGGAACTAATAACTTCACCTTTTACAGATCGCTGCATATCTGTGACTTCTTCAGGGCGTTCATCAATAAGTAAGACGATCTGCACGACTTCGGGATTATTTGCTGAGATACTATTAGCAATTTTTTGCAGTAAAACTGTTTTACCAGTCCTTGGAGGCGCTACAATTAAACCGCGTTGTCCCTTGCCAATTGGGGTAATTAAATCAATAATTCGGGTTTCAATTTCAGATTCATTGTGTTCTAAAATAAAACGCTCTTCAGGAAAATAAGGTGTTAAATTCTCGAACGGAATTTTGTCCCTTTTAAGGTCGGATGGTTCACCATTAATGGCTTCGACCTTAAGCATAGCGAAAAAGCGTTCCTTTTCCCTCGGGGGCCGAATTTGGCCCGTAACATCATCTCCTTTTCTTAAGGAAAACCTTCTGATTTGAGATGGACTAAGGTAAATGTCCTCAGGACACGGCAAATAACTATAATTAGGTGAACGCAAAAAACCGAAACCATCACCGAGTACCTCAAGTACGCCACCACCATACATTAATCCGCTTTTTTCAGCATTTGCTTTAAGAATTTCATATACCAGATTTTGCTTACTGATTGCGCCAACGGCTTCTATACCTAATTCAATGGCCATTTGTGATAGCTCTGGCATGGATTTCTCATGTAGTTCAATCAAGTTCAAGCTTGGGGCTAGCTCATCTTTTGTTACCCCAGCTGCATTATTTATTTCAACATCATCTGGAATTATTGATTGGGTGCTAGCATTTGGTTGCTTGCTATAATCATAACTCGTACCGTCAGTCTTATTTTGAGTGCTAGAATTATAATATTTGGAATTGTTCTTTGGAGCAGCTTTACGACGGACATTTGATTTTGGATCTCGTTTACTAGCCGGTCGTCGCTTCCTTACTTTTTTCTGCTCACCATCAGACTTAGTATTGGCGTCATTTTCTTTTTTATCGTTTATAGTTGGTTTTTGATTTCTCATACGTTGATTTATTAGTCTTTTCTTTTGGATTTAGTTAAAATACACAATACCATTGACCCGAATTTTATCATGATTGAAAGAATCCCGGGGAAATAAAAAACAATATGTGTGATTTGGATTAATACTTATAATAAAAAATGTTAACACAGGGTTCACTATTTATACATTGGAGTCCCGTATCTCATCATATCCATCCATCAAATTCAATCAATAACTGTTGAGTCAAATTTTTAGTTTCGACATTAAATAATTGATTCCGATCTTATCTGACAAAGGAGAAACCAATACCCCCGTACCGAATGAAAGTAGGTTTATGTTAACAAATTTGCTTAGAAATAGTTTTTGATAAAATTGAGATCATCATTGGGAACGTGTGAGTTCTATAACCAAAACTATTTAATAAACTTTTAAAACTCTAAGTAGTTTGAAGTAAGGTGCTTTAAGGATTGGATGTTACCACGTTGCATTAAAATTATACAACATATCTCTCTGAGATATAATGCCGATCAAGCTGTAACAATTCACCCTCAAATGTGTAGTGAAATTGGATAACTTTATCAAATAAAAGTAATTCGCCGCCCGCTCCGGTTCGCTAATTGAATCTTGACAAAAACCTTAAGCAGAAAGAATCCACCTGAACATGGATTGATTAATGGGAAATTTATGATAGGGGTAACATTTTACTTTGTTAAACTGCCTTAACCTATAATCATCCAAATTAAAATTCAAATCAATTAAAGAAAAAAAAATGGAATTTTAACCTAAATTACTAATTTTTAGGCTGAATTGGACATCGTGATGGTATTCTTGTAGGCTTTTTACATTCATTTGTTTAATAGATTTTAAAGACTCCAGCCCCATAATACCTGCTTTCAATCCGCTTACTGTTGTTGTTATGGGAATACCGTGGGCAACTGATTCTTCTCGCATTTTTATTTCATCTAGTTTTGGTACCACGCCGTTTGAAGGAGTATTTATGATCCACTTTACATCTTTATCGGCAATAATATCTAATATATTGGGCCTGCCCTCGGAAATTTTAGAAATTGATTGACTTTCTATATTATTTTCTCTCAAATGAGTACTAGTGCCGATAGTTGCATAAATGGTAAAACCCATTTCAATCAATCGTTTTGCAAGTGGGATTATTGGGTCTTTATCCAGATCTCGTACGCTTAAAAATATGTTGCCTGATTCAGGTAGTTTATTTCCTGCGGCAATCTGGCTTTTGAAATAGGCAATGCCCTGTGAACTGTCAATCCCCATCACTTCTCCAGTAGATTTCATCTCGGGGGATAAGACAATATCTGAACCCGGAAATCTTACAAATGGAAATACGGCCTCCTTTATTGAATAATAAGATGGAACTATTTCTTCTATGAACCCTAAATCTTTTAATTTAGAACCTGACATAACTAAAGCCGCCAGTTTTGCAAGCGGTACGCCAATCGCTTTACAAACAAAAGGAATCGTTCTTGAAGCTCTTGGATTAACTTCAATTATATAAACATGCTCCTCCTTAATAGCAAACTGAACATTCATCAAGCCAATAACATTTAATTCCTGACATAAAGAATGACAATACTTTCGGATTGTATCCTTTACCTCATGTGAAAGAGTCGGTGCAGGAATAACACAGGCACTGTCGCCAGAATGCACGCCAGCAAATTCTATATGCTCCATTATCGCACCAACTACATACGTTTCACCGTCGGAAATGCAATCAACATCAACTTCTAACGCATCTTCCAAATAGCGATCGATAAGAACTGGCCGCTCCTCTGATACCAAAACAGCTTCTTTCATATATTTCACTAATGATTCCTCATTATACACAATGACCATCGCTCTCCCACCTAAGACAAAGGATGGCCGCACCAAAACGGGGAATCCAATTTGTTGCGCAATAGATATCGCCTCTTCCACTGTCGAAGCCGTACCGTTTTCAGTTTGAGTAATGCCAAGCTTTACCGCCAATTTTTGAAAATATTTTCTATCTTCAGCTGCTTCGATACTTTTAGGAGAAGTCCCAAGGATATTTACCCCGTTCGTTTCTAAATCCAATGCTAGATTTAAGGGAGTTTGCCCTCCAAATTGAACTATCACGCCAAAACATTTTTCATTATTGTATATATGGAGAACATCTTCCAGGGTCAAAGGTTCAAAATATAATTTATCGCTGGTATCGTAATCGGTACTTACAGTTTCGGGATTGCTATTTACCATGATTGTTTCAAATCCCGCATCGCGAAGAGCAAACGATGCATGCACACAACAATAATCAAATTCAATACCTTGCCCAATGCGATTAGGGCCACCTCCCAATATCATAATTTTCTTTTTGTCATTGATGCGTGACTGATCATGATCGCCATACGTTGAATAAAAATATGGTGTGTAAGCTTCGAATTCAGCCGCACACGTATCAACTAACGAAAATACGGGACGAATATTTAATAATTCCCGACATTCTCGAACCATACATTCTTCCGTGTTTAGAATGAAAGCGATCTGCCTGTCAGAGTATCCAAATTCTTTTGCCTGTTTTAATATAGGATAATTGTTTTTTAATTGGTCCGCATTATCGATTGATGCTATTTCATCTTCAAAAAAAGCCAATTCTTCAAGATGATATAGAAACCAAGGATCAATTTTACTGATGTCGTGAATTTGCTGAACTGTCCAGTTTCTTTTGAAACCAGCTCTCACAGCAAATATTCTAAATGCATTGGGACGAGACAAAAGTTGTTCTAGATCTTGATCATTCATTGACTCAAACTTCGTGTCTTTACCATCTGCCCCGAATCCAAATCTCCCAATTTCTAACGATCGTAACGCTTTCTGTAGTGATTGCTTAAATGTCTTCCCAATACTCATAGTTTCACCGACCGATTTCATCTGAGTTCCGAGAGTACTGTCTGTGTTCGGAAACTTTTCAAACGCAAATCGGGGGATCTTGGTTACAACATAATCAATAGTCGGTTCGAATGATGCTGGCGTTTCCCTAGTGATATCGTTTTGGATTTCATCCAATGTATAACCAACAGCTAACTTTGCTGCAAATTTTGCAATTGGAAATCCAGTTGCTTTTGAGGCAAGCGCACTAGAGCGAGACACTCGGGGATTCATTTCGATAACAACCATTCGTCCGTTATTCGGGTTGATCGCAAATTGGACATTAGATCCTCCAGTATCTACACCAATTTCACGCATGACTGCTATTGAGGCGTCCCGCATAATTTGATATTCTCGATCTGTTAATGTTTGAGCAGGCGCGACAGTAATACTGTCTCCTGTATGGACTCCCATAGGATCAACATTTTCAATTGAACAGACCACAATACAATTATCTTTTCGATCCCTCATGATTTCAAGTTCAAATTCTTTCCAACCTAAAATACATTCTTCGATAAGAACTTCTGAGATCGGACTGCATCGTAGACCGTAGGAGACGATTTCCTTAAAATCACTTTGATCATAAGCAATTCCACCCCCGGTTCCTCCGAGGGTGAAACCCGGCCGAATTACAAGAGGAAAGTTACCAAGCTCATTGATAACTTCCTCAGCTTCTGCCAATGAATGAACCGAGCGACTTTTGGGAACTTCGAGACCAATATTTTTCATCGCTTCTTTAAAAAGGGAACGGTCTTCAGCCTTTTTTATCGCGCCCGGTTTCGCGCCAATCATTTCTACCGTAAATGATTTTAATATGCCCTCTTGATGAAGAGACATAGATAGATTAAGTGCGGTTTGACCTCCAACCGTCGGTAGAAGTGCGTCAGGCCGTTCCTTACGAATTATTTCATGTAAGATATCAACTGATAATGGCTCAATGTAGGTCACGTCAGCAAATTCGGGATCGGTCATAATGGTTGCGGGATTGCTATTAACAAGAACTACTTGGTATCCCTCTTCCTTTAACGATTTACAGGCTTGAGTTCCGGAGTAATCAAATTCACATGCCTGACCAATGACAATGGGACCAGACCCAATTAATAGGATTTTATGTATATCGTTTCGTTTTGGCATCTATTAAATAAATTTCTATTTGAATATATTTCTTCTATATAATTGAAGAGGGAGAGTCATTTTTGTAATTAAAGAAAACGCTTTTATTTGCTTTTTCGTTCACATATCAGTGCGGGTTTTACTGGGTAGTCACCTGAATAGCATGCATGGCAATAGTCTTTTGGGAGGGTATTTTTTACACATGACAACATACCTTCCAGGGAAAGATAAGCTAAACTATCAACCTTAATTAATTTAGCGATTTCTTTGATGCTATAGTTGTTTGCAATAAGTTCTTCTTTACTTGGAAAATCAATTCCGTAATAACAGGGACTTATGTGAGGCGGTCCACTTACTCGAAGATGAACTTCTTTTGCACCGCAATTTAATAATGTTTTCACTCGCTCTCTGCTCGTATTTCCTCTAACAACGCTGTCCTCAATTAAGCAGATTTTTTTCCCTTGTATTGCTTCGTTTATTGGGTTTAACTTTACTTTAACAGCAGAAACACGGGCTTCCTGATTTGGTTGTATAAATGTTCGCCCAATATAATGATTTCTCATAATCCCCATGTCAAATGGAATCCCCGACGCCTCAGCATATCCAAGAGCAGCATAAATTCCACCATCTGGAACGGGCATAACAACATCGACATCAACTGGTGCTTCTTCCGCTAACTTCCTGCCAAATTCCTTTCGTACGTGGTATACATGTTCACCAAATACTCTGCTATCCGGGCGCGCAAAATAAATTAATTCAAATATGCAATGAGCCTTTCGTCTTGCGAAGTCAAAATAGGAAGATTCTATAGTTCCATTCTCACGAGCAATGATAAATTCCCCTGGTTCAACATCCCGTTCATAAACTGCACCGATCATATCGAATGCACTTGTTTCAGAAGCAAATACTACGGCGTCTCCTAATTTACCCATAGCTAACGGTCGAAAACCATATGGATCCCTAGCCGCTATCATACCAGCCTCGCAGAGTGCAACGATCGAAAACGCGCCTTCAACATTTTTTAATGCAGATTTTAATGAATCCCAGGGTTCAGTGCCCATTTGGTGGCTTCTGGCTGCCAAATGAAGAAGAATTTCAGTATCTGTATTCCCTTGAAGAATCGCCCCGTTTTGCTTTAGATGATTTCGAAGAACTCCACCATTTGAAAGATTACCGTTATGAGCAAGCGACAAATGCCAAGTATCGAGTTCAACCATGAAGGGTTGTGCATTTACCAATGATGACGAGCCTGAGGTGCTATAGCGGACATGCCCTATGGCCATGGATTGGGGTACCTTCCACCATTCTTTTGGTAATTTTCGAAATACGTCAGAGACCAACCCCATCCCCTTGTGCAATTCACATTGACCGTTAGTAAATAAACAAATCCCGGCACTTTCCTGGCCACGATGCTGCAATGCGTACAAACCCAATCGAGTTAATTCAGCCGCTTTTTTGTGATTTGCAATACCAAAAATACCACAATAATCTTTGATTCTGTTGTCGTTTTCTGCCATGATATTAAGTCATTTCAAGAATTTATAATTGCTTTCCTAAAGGTTGTCTCTATTTTTGCGACTTACTTTTGAAAGCTTTTTGCGGCCTTAATAAATGCAGCAAATAATGGATGAGCATTTAAAGGCGTTGATTGAAATTCGGGATGAAATTGGCAGCCGACAAACCAGGGATGATCCTTAATTTCGATAATTTCAATAAGGGTATTGTCTGGTGATGTACCGGCAAAAATCAACCCTTTGTCCTGCATTTTTTTCTTATAGAAATTATTGAACTCATACCGATGACGGTGCCGCTCTGAAATTTTATTTCCTCCGTAAGCATCGAAAGAATGTGTATTTTTTTGAATAACACATGGGTAGGCGCCTAATCTCATTGTCCCCCCCTTGTTTTTTACACTTTTTTGTTTTTCCATTAAATGAATTACCGGATCCTTCGCATTATTCTTAAATTCTTTACTGTTTGCACCCGCCAATTTGCAAACATTTCGAGCAAATTCGATTACAGCACATTGCATCCCTAAACATATGCCGTAATAAGGAATGGCATTTTCTCTCGCGTAACGAACTGCACTAATTTTCCCCTCAATCCCCCGGTCTCCAAAACCGCCTGGCACCAATATCCCATCGACACCTTCAAGTAATTTTTTTACGCCTTGATCTTCAATGTTTTCCGCTTCGACCTGTCGTACCTTTACTTTAACCGAATTGGCAATGCCACCATGAATTAATGCCTCGTAAATGCTTTTATAGGCATCCATAAGACTAATATATTTACCTATAACCGCGATCTCAACCTCGCCATTCTTTGGGCTAATATGAGATGCAACCATTTTCTTCCAATCCTCGATATCAAGGGAACAAACATGAAGATTTAACAGCTCTAATATGTAGGTGTCAAGGTCCTGTTTTGCTAATTCCAATGGCACTTCATAAATCGTGTGTTTGACGTCTTGTTCTTCAAATACCAGCTCTTTGTCAACATTACAAAAGAGTGCGAGTTTTTCCTTATGCTCTTTTTTTATTTTATGATCTGCTCTACAGATTAAAAGATCTGGTGTTATGCCGATTTCCCGGAGGATACCTACAGATTGTTGGGATGGTTTTGTTTTCAATTCACCAGCAGCCTTAATGTAAGGAACAAGTGTCAGGTGGATAAAAATTCCATTATCACGTCCAATTTCATGTCGTAACTGTCGAATCGCTTCTAAAAAAGGCAATGATTCAATATCTCCAGCCGTTCCTCCAATTTCTATAATCGCAATATCAGTCTCATCATCAGCAGTTAAAGAATTGATACAAGACTTAATTTCATTAGTTATGTGCGGAATAACCTGGACTGTTTTTCCTAGATAGCCGCCCTCACGCTCGCGAGCGATCACAGAGCTATAAATTCGGCCCGTGGTATAATTGCTTTCTAACTGGCAAGGAATATCTGTGAACCGTTCATAATGCCCCAGATCAAGATCCGTTTCAGCCCCATCAACCGTAACATATACTTCTCCATGCTGAAAAGGGGACATGGTCCCTGGATCAACATTGAGATAGGGATCAAGCTTTTGCATTCGAACTTTATACCCCCGCCGGGATAACAAAAGGGCAATCGAAGCTGTTGTTATTCCTTTTCCCAAAGAAGATACAACCCCCCCGGTGACGAAAATATATTTGACTTGTGATTTTTTTCTGTGCATATCAGCGGATAATTTTTAAAATTTGTTTAAAGTCTTCACCTTGCGCAACTCTTACCAGTTCGAATAATACCATCTCTGAGGTCGTTAGTTTGACACCGTCTTGCTTCATACGCTCAATTGCAAAATCCCGATTCGAGTCTTTCCTTGAAGAGACTGCATCGGCGACTAGATGAACATTAAAACCGTTATTGATAAGATCGATTGCAGATTGATATACACATACATGAGCTTCAATACCAGCCAGGATGACGTTTTTATGGTTAACGGAAGTCAATTTATTTCTGAAAGCAGATTCTTGCCAACAACTAAAACTTAGTTTAGAAATCAAGGTTGGATTATGCAACATAGACGATAAATCATCAACTGTTTTACCTAATTTCTCTGGATATTGCTCTGTCAAAATTATTGGCATTTTTAATGCTGTCATTCCACGAAGGAGATGACTTAGATTCTCAATTAAGGCCTTTTGGTTGCTCATCGATGAAATCAATCTCTCTTGCACATCAACAATCACCAAAATTGAATTATTTTTTGTCAGTATCTGCATATATAAAAGTTACGGATAGCCTAAAGTTGATCAGTATAAGTTGCAACCCTAGATAATTAAAAATGTCTAAAGAATATAATTATGAAAATAAACGAAGAGAACGCAAGGTATAAAAAGTAATATTTATGAAAATTGTCAATATTCCTGGTTGCATATTTACTTTCATCTATTTTCCACTTTTTTTATCGATTATTGTAAGAATAGCAATTTACACGACGTAATTGTTTTCAGAAACAATGCATAATTTTAATAGGGGGAGCTTCAGCAGCTCGCAAAGTTAGTCAACATAGTTTTAGTATTTTTTCATGTGAAAATTATAACAAAAAATGGAGCTGAAATAATGTCGACCTTTTCAGATAGTATAAAGTTTTATATGAGAGACATCGGAAATATCCCCCTGGTCAACACCCAAGAAGAAGTTGAGCTTGCCGCCTCAATTCGCCGTGGATGCGAAGAAGCAAAATTTAAGCTAATTATTTCTAACTTGAGGTTGGTGGTTAAGATCGCTCATGATTTCAAAAGTCTGGGTTTACCTTTGCAAGATTTAATATCTGAAGGAAACATAGGGCTAATGAGAGCAGTTGAAAAGTTTGATCCACAAAAAGGTGCTAAGTTCAGCAGTTATGCTGCATGGTGGATAAAACAAGCAATGCGTCGAGCCCTTCTTGAAAAGAGTAAACCCATTCGCATACCGGTTACATCTGCCGGTAAAATAAATAAAATAAAATCTATTCGCACTCGCTTAACACATAAACTTGGGAGAGATCCAACTGATAAGGAAATCGCCTATCAATCAGATCTAAGTGTTCGAGTTGTTTCCAGATTAAAGTTGGCCGATTTAAAAACTGTTTCATTGCAAGATCCAATCACTCAGAATAAGGATGGATGGCTTAAAGATATATTGTCAGACGAACGAGCTGCGTCTCCTTCTAAACTTGCTGATGACAGTGAATTTTTTGATCGATTAAATGGGCTCCTAAAGTTATTAGACAAAAGAGAACGATTGATTCTCCTTATGAGATATGGACTTGATGGGAAACCACCCAAAACCTTGGAAGAAGTAAGTAGAATTATTGGCCGCACTCGTGAGCGAGTGCGGCAAATTCAAAACAAGGCACTTCAAAAAATGAGAAATTTGATCAACGACGACTGTGCAATTGAAGGGCTTAATACCCAAGAATGTGTATTCAATTAGATTACCAGCATAGTCAGTAGCTCTAGGAAGCAGGTAGATTGAATGCTATTTATTAATATTGCGAGTTTTGTCCATGCGATTAAAATAATACGGAATAACTTAGCCCGCTTTTCACACCAACTTCGTAGTGAGAGGACTTAGATTGCGTCATTTCAGTATTTTATCGATGGATAGAGAATCACGGTGTGTCGAGACACACAGAATCCGAGAATCAAAGGAAAATGCTGACATGACGTGATATACGTTCTCATAGTAGATGCTTTGTGAGAAATTCGGGTTAGGTTTTTTGATGGAATATTGGCAAAAATGAACGTCTCAATATTCATTTTTTTTTGCCCAGCTACTTAGTTCTGACGATTTCATCATCAAGAAATATTCTACTTCCAACAGTTTTATTCTGTTTTTGGTATTTACCTTGATATGGAGACTTTGATTCTTGATCCATCTCACAAAATACAAGCTGGCAAATACGTCGACCTGACTGAAGCTTGATAGGAAGTGAATTTGCATTGTAGAGTTCCAAGGTTAAGTAACCTTCGAATCCTGGATCAACCCAACCTGCGTTTTGGATGAAAAGGCCCATTCTTCCTATGGAACTCCTACCTTCAACAAAGGCAGTTAAAAAATTCGGCAGTTTTATATACTCATGAGTCGATGCAAGAAGAAATGAGTGCGCGGGAATGGTGATCGTATCACTTTCAAAATCTCTATACTTTATTTCAGTATCTAAAGTTAGGCAGTCCATTGACTTATCTTCTATCACTAAAAAATGTGTTCCCAATCGACAATCGATTGACGCGGGCTGAATGGAATTGTCTCCTGTAGGTTCAATAGTCAATTCGCCACTAGATATTAGTCGTTTTAATGTTTTGTCCGAAAGTATCATGAGCCCCTTATCATTCAAGTAATTATATTCGAAAAGTCATTTAGTTAAGGAATTGTATATTTTAGTGGTAGTGGTTGGCGTAACCTCATATACTAAGGTTTTTATGAGCACTATACGAGATCACAAGAGATCATTTATTTTAACGATCAGGTTAGTTACTACTAACTATTTCTGGAACATGGTTTAGAAATTCTATCGTACTGACATCTCGTTCCAGGCCGATGATTTCACCTGCAGGAATTTGAAAAATACTTATTCCTTCTTGCTCGCATGTCCCATTGAGTAAACGGGCCATTAAATCACTGACTTGGATCAACGCCGCTAAATGAAGTTCTAATTCATTCTCTTTACATTCACTAATATCAGGTAAATTATGATGAAATGCAATACATTGGTGAATTTCAGGAGTTAAATTCCATGATGTTGCTATAAGACTTCCAACTTTTTCGTGGAAGGAAGAAAAAAGACTAGCCAAGAAATCATTATTAAATTCCTCATTCCCATTCATCCTATTTTGGTAAGATACTGTTAACTCCTTCAAAATCGCCAATTTGCCTATATCGTGGAGTAATCCCGCCATATAGGCATTATCCGAATTAGGATAATAGCGTTGACTTAAATATTTTGCAATAATGGCAACAGTACGGCTGTGTTCAACAATACTTGTGGCAATGTCCTTGAAAATTGGCTGATTTGCCAGATTTATTTTGGCTGAATTTAAATATAATACCGATTTGACAACGGTTACCCCTAATCGAGGCAAAACTACACGAATATCACTTAGACGTGATGATCGATTATAAATTACTGAATTTGCTAATTTGAGAAAATCAGCCATGAGCACAGGGCTCTGTCTTACAAGTCTGGTAATATCCTCGTAACTAAACTCAGAATCATTAATGATTTTAAGAATTTCATTTATATTGGCTGGAATATCTAATAATGAAAATTGATTGTTTCGTATTTTTTCTTCAAATTCCTTTTGGAGTGTGTCATTACTAAATTGATTTTGAATCGAATTAGGATCAAATATTTTTACGGGATTATACCACCAATAACCTTCATCCAATTTATCTTCTTCAAATAAATTTTCCTTATCTTCGTCAGATAACAATTGGGTTTGGGCTCCGTAGTCCTCCTCTATTGGTAAGGAGTTTAACGAAACATGTTCATGTTGTCGAAATTTATTTTCAATTTTTGCCTGATCGGAAGTCACAGCCAAATCCCTATTTTAAAAATTTCATTCTTAAAAAAGTTTCAAAAGTATTATATTGTAGTGTTCTTTATATTATTCGTTAAATCCAAATTTTAAATAATTTGAGATTTTTGTAAATACCAATTGAATACAAAAGGTGTTAAGTTCCACAATCCGAAAACACCTATTGGGAAAAGCCATCCCATATAGCGAACAGGACTCCAACCATACTTAAAATGCGTAATTAGGTGGCAATGATTTAGAACTTACTTTCGAAACGATCATTGATGCAACTGAGTAAAACATTTTCATGATAAAAGATTTTCAAATTGCTTTATCGGCATTTCACTGTGGAGAATTAGTGAAAGCCCAAAAAGGTTTTAAAAAAATAATTAGTCATTGCGAACACGGACCTAGTTATTTAATGTTGGGACTAGTTGAAAAGGCTGCCAATAACATAACCTCCGCTGAACGTTACTTTAAGGATTCAATCCGTATTGATCCCGAAAATGCAGACTCGCATTGTCATCTTGCAATTTTATACATGGAGTTAAACAGAAAATTAGATGCTTTTCCGCTTTTTCAAGCTGCAGAAAAGAGAAACCCTAAATCAGGTCCTGCACTAGGGAATTTAGCCATATTGTTTAAAAATTTGGGGCGATTAAACGAAGCAGAAGATTATGCGAAAAGGGCAGTTGAAGCCGAACCAAACCGGTCGGAACATTTTAGTACGCTCGCTGATATCTTAACCAATCAAGCCAGACATGTAGAGGCATCAATATGTTACAAAAAAGCAATTGAGATAAACACCTTTTGTGATCGAACCCGATCGAATTATTTACTAAGCCTTCTTTACACATCAACGATTTCAATTGATGATATATTTGATCAACATAAACTGTGGGACAAACATCACAGTTATACGCCCTTAGTTCAGAAAAAATTATTCCCGAATAAACTTAGATTGAAAATTGGTTATGTCTCTAGGGATTTCAGACGGCATTCAGTGGCTTTCTTTATTGAACCTATTCTCTACAATCACAATCGGCAAAAATTCGATATTTTTTGTTATTCAGATGTGCAGTCACCTGATGAAGTTACTCGCCGTCTCAAAACATTATGTACACAGTGGCGGGATACATTCAAAATGGATGATGAAAAACTTGCTAAGATAATTCAAGATGATGACGTCGACATCCTAGTGGATCTAGGCGCTCATGCTGGTAGCCGACTAAAAATGTTTAGCAAGAAGCCCTCGCCTGTTCAGATATCCTACCTTGGATATCCGTACACGACTGGACTACCTACAATGGATTTTCGAATTACAGATAAAATTGCGGATCCATCGACTGAAGACAAGTTTTATACCGAAAAATTAATTCGCCTTTCTAATTGTTTCGTTTGCTTTGCACCTCCCCACAGCGCCCCTGAAGTTTCCCAACTTCCACATGACAAAAATGGATTTCTAACATTTGGCTCATGTAATAATTTAGCCAAGTATAATGACGACATAGTTAAATTATGGGCAAGACTACTGTTAAGGGTGCCCCGATCAAAATTAATTTTAAAGAATAAAAATTTGTCCGAAAAAGAGGTGACTGACCGAATTAGCAACTTATTTAAGGGAGAGGGGGTAAACTCTAAAAGAATTGTTTTTAAAGGATTTGATAAAGATATTCAAGATCACCTCGCGTTTTATAATAATATTGATATAGCGTTAGATACCTTTCCATACAATGGAACGACAACAACCTGTGAATCATTATGGATGGGTGTACCTGTCCTTACTTTAGAAGGGGAGCATCATGTTAGTCGTGTCGGATGCAGTCTATTATCAGTATGTCGACTTCAGAGCTTTATTGCAAAAACTAAAAGAGATTATCTTGGAATCGCAGTTTATCTCAACGACAATGTAGAAATAATACGAGATATCAGGCTAAAGCTCAGAAGTTTAATGGCCGAGACTGAATTATGCAATGGTCAGACCTTTACCGCAAAGCTAGAATCTACCTATGAAAAATTATCTTCTGCTTGCAATCGATCACTCCAATCATAATGAACTTTCTGATTAATTGTCGCTAATCAGCCAAATTCAATACTGTTTAAGCTGGAAGGGGCAAATTGAAATTATCTTTCGAAAACTCTTTTAATTTGTTAACAATTTTCAAAATTTCACCTTCGGTTAATTGTTGATGACATGGAATACACAACCCTGAGTTTGATAAATAAATTGAATTTTCCATTCTGCTATGTTGAAAATTTTTGTACATGCTGAATTTATGAATGAGATCCCAAAATGGCCGAACTTGAATTTGATTTTCCATCATAAATGATGATAATTTATTTCTTAGCTCCGTAGGAACCTGAATTAAGCACATCCAGTATGTTGAGTCACACGCAGTAGAAGAATTATATACGTGAATGTCTTTTGCAAATGCTAATTCTTTTTCATAATGTTGATGCACCACTCTTTTTTTATTGATCATTTCATCAATATGTTCTAATTGCCCCACTCCTATAGCAGCTTGTATATTCATCATTCTATAATTGTAGCCAATGTCATCGTGATGATAACGGAAATCATTGCATTTCGCCTGATTAGCAAGGTGACGGATTTTTTTTGCTAAATGATTTTGGTTAGTAATGACCATCCCCCCGCCACCGGTTGTTATGGTTTTATTTCCATTAAAACTAAAACAACCAATATCTCCAAAAGTACCAACGTGCTTACCATTTAATCTGCAACCGACGCCTTCTGCTGCATCTTCAATAATATGAAGGCTATATTTTCGAGCAATTTCAGTCAAACCCACAATTTCACACGCATGACCATACAAGTGAACGGGCAAAATACACCTTGCTAACTTGCCACTTTTCTTACTAATTAGCTGCCCATCTATTAGACTATAATGAGTATCTATAAAATTTTGTAATTCAAAACAAGAAATTCCTAAGTTTTCAGGATCGATGTCAATGAAAACAGGGTCTGCACCTGTATATCGAATTGCGTTTACTGAGGCGATAAATGTTGCTGATGGAACAAATACCTCATCGTTTTTGCCAATATTTAATGCGAGTAAACTCAAATGAAGTGCGGCAGTTCCATTAGTGACTGCCACCGCATACCTATAACCCGAATATATGGAAAATTTCTCTTCAAATTGATCCACATAGCTACCCACCGATGATATCCAGTTCGAGTCCAGACATTCAATCACATACTTTTTTTCATTTCCAGAAAGGCATGGTATTGATAGTGGAATATAGTTATTCATTTTGGACATTTGTCATTAAGCAATTATGTTTATTAGCTGCGGGATAGTAATACGATTATTAATGTTTAATTGAGAAATTATTTCCCAAACTTCCTAAATAGATTTGTCATTGCAAGATCGATTCGCATAATCCATGCCCTCTGAATTCAAGGGAATTAGCTTTAATCAAAATAAGCTCATGAGCTCTCAAATTTCAGAAAACTACAGGCAGTAGGTTTTTCGACGTTCCTTTGTAATTTTAGGCAGGGACTTTATCCCGTTCAGCGAGTTCGAAAACCTAATCACATTCAATATAGATCTTTATTCACAGAAATTCTCTCTAAGGTACAGATGGGACAGCGATATATTAAACCCACGAATCAAGGTAAATCGGGTAATATTAAAACATGGAATTATTAAATCTCGACAAATTACGTGAACAACTCATACGTCAAGAAGAAACCATTATCTTCGCAATGATCGAACGTGCCCAGTTTAAACAAAATCAAGCAATCTATCAAAGTGGTTCGATTGAAATAACAGATCATTCAGGATCGTTTCTTGATTATCTTTTACAGGAAACAGAGGCAATACATGCGAAGGTTCGCAGGTATACGAGTCCAGATGAACATTCATTCTTTGAGAATCTGCCCGATCCAGTTCTACCTTTCATCGAATACCCACAATTAATAAAACCCAACAATATCAACATTAATAATTTGATTTCTAATATATACATCAACGAAATCATCCCAATAATTTGCTCTGGAGGAGATGATGGAAACTATGGGTCAAGCGCAACTTGTGACGTTTCTTGTCTTCAAGCCATTTCAAAACGTGTTCATTACGGTAAATTTATCGCGGAATGCAAATTTCAAGAAAAACCTGATCTATATCAAAGATTAATTCAAGCAAGAAATAGCGATGGCATTATGGAAACCCTGACAAATAGGGATGTTGAACTAAATTTATTAAACAGAGTAAGAATAAAAACAGCTGCATATGGACGGGACACAGGCGTGAATAAAAAGAGCATGAGTTATAAAATAGAGCCTGAAACCATCGCGACGATTTACGAAACATGGCTGATACCATTAACAAAAGAAGTTGAAATTCAATATCTTTTGAACCAAGCTGGATCCAATGATTGATCTTTACCTGAGTCCAGGAAAATATATGACTAAATAAAAAGTGGATTCCCCGCGATACACATGAAAATAGAAACTTAACGGAGTTAGTTTTAGATAATGGGAACTATCTCAACAAATACGTTTCGTCTTACTTTAACCGACGAAGCAATGAACGCAAAGATGTGTTCACAGTAAAATAAAATAGTGAATTCGGGTTTAATTTGTGTATATTAGAAAATATATCTATAACGAATTGAAGGTCGCCAAATTACGAAACGTCTAAGATCGCTATTTTCTAAGAGTTATCTTTTGTCGCTCTTAGTGGTATTTTTGTAAAAAAATGTTCCGTAAAATTAAAAGTCAACAGTGCTTAATTAAATACGAACAATTCGTAACATTTTATGTATCAGCCATTTGCCAGCGATCGTCAAATCAGCGGAATATAAATTGCTGTGTTTATCCCAGAGTACGTTAAGATAGGTTCAGAATATTTTAATAACCAACACATAGGAGTTTGCCGTTGATCTTATAGATCAGTACAGTAGTTCGTCTGGAGAAACCTTAAGGAACCGTAGAAACAACAACACAAAAATCATTGAAATCAAAAACAGTTTCGATAGGCAATGAGCTGATCTTCAGGGTGTGCCGCCTGATCATCACGTGGTGTTTTGACAGAGTGGCATTTGTGGTATTTCTGCCATATCTCTAGGCCCAATTTGCAGCTCGTCTATTTATGGTTCCATACGTAGCTTTATCATATTTTTTTATGGACCAAGGTTTTGAACAAATTTGATTTGGTATAGCCTGTAAGACATTTAGCTTAGCAAAATTCCATGATCTATATTTTTCAGGCTCATTATTGCTTTTGTAAATTAATAGCCAAGGTGTTGCCTCCTATAAAATAGCAAGCATTAGTATTTCCAAAAAAATTATGGCAAAATTAAAAAATCTTATATTCTTATTAATCCTATTTGGATTTGCATTGACATCTGGATGCGGTATTGAGCAAACAAAATCACCGAATGGTGAAGATAATGAAGCAGAAAAAGTTAGTTCTGACATAATAGAACTAAAATCAGAAGATGAATTTAACACAATTCTTTCAAGTCATAAAATTGTACTGGTTGATTTTTACGCAGATTGGTGTCCTCCATGCAAAGTTTTAAAACCTACTATAAATAAAATCGCTAAAACTTATTTTGGAAATGTAAAAGTTTTGGCAGTAAACATTGATCAGTTTGGAAAAATAGCATCGACATTTAACATCCGTTCAATTCCAACCGTTAATATCTTTAATTCCAATAAGTTAGAAGCATCATTAGTTGGCGTTCGCTCTATGAGCGATTATACCCACATCCTTGACCAGCTTATAACTAAAAAACTTTAGCATGCTTTTATAGACAATGATTTAAATTTTAATATCACTAATTTGGTCCGTTATGTCGTGGAATCACCTTATTTTCCCCATTTTCGGACGACCAACAAATAATCTACATCAAGCGAGATATTATATATGAAACTGAATCGATTTATAAAGATATTGCTCATTTGTACAGTGTTCATATTTATAGGTTTGATTAAGGCATATGCCCAGGAATCAACAGAAACTGGCACCGAATGGTATACGATTGAAAAGGCCTTATATAAAATGTTGCCAGAGGATACGTTAGAAAGCATCGCGGTTCGATTTTTGGGAGGGAAAGAATATCTTTCTGAACTCATAGAGTTCAACCGAATCAAAGATCCTTCATCGGTCGGTCCGGGATTTATATTGGTACTTCCGGGCCCTGTGCGCGATGAAGCAATAAACAGGATTTCTGTTGCAAAAAGGGAATTGCAAAAAGCTATGGATGCGGTGGCAGAAACCTATGCCCCTCAAGAGCTGGACTTAGCATTAAGTAGTATTGATGCCGCTACCGACAGCCGCAAATTAGGTGTTTATGATAAAGCAACTGCATTAGGTGAATTAGCAAGAATAAGATCAATTCATGCTAAGAAAATGGCAGACGAGCGTGCTGTTATTAAACAATCAGGAAAAATTACGGCAATAAAAGGTAACGTTCAAATTTCAACAGATGGTAGAAAAAATTGGAATTCCGCCGTCCTGAATCAGAATTTCCCAGTCAGTGCGATCCTACGTACCGCAGAAGAATCACGTGCCGAACTCACTATGGCAGACACCAGCGTGATTCAGGTTCAAGAATCAACAGAATTTACGGCTCTGGAATATCATTACGATCGACGCAATGGTAAACGAAATTCAAAATTGGAGGTGACAATTGGAAACATTTTGGGTAAAATCGCTAAATCCAAAACCAAGGATTCTACATTCAATATTAAAAGTAGAAGTACAATATTGGCCATCCGAGGAACGGATTTAAGAGTTGGAACCGATGAGGAAGAAACCTTTCGCCTTTCTGTTTTAGAAGGACATGTAACAGCTCAGGCACGAAAGAAGAAAATAGACGTTCTGGGAAATTATGGAACCTATGTTCCCAAAAACCGACCACCAAAGAAACCTATCGAGTTGATACCTCCACCACAAATGATATCACACAGGGATACGTTGTTAGAAACAGCTCTTCAAATTATAAACTTTAAGTGGGGAAAAAACGAAGAAACACCTAAAACGAAATTGGGGTTTTTCTCCAGAAAAATCCTTGGGAAAAAATTAATTACATACCATCTCGAAATTGCATCAGATAAATTATTTAACCAAATCGTACAAAATCATTTTACTGCAAAAAATAAACTAGAGTCTGATACACTTGCGCCCGGAACTTACTACTGGCGAATTTCGAGTCTTGATAAAAATAAGTTGGAGGGTCCTTCGTCGGAAATAAAAGAACTAGTAATTATCAGGAATCTAGAATTGAATATGATTCCACAAACAGAGCCGATCCACTCATTAAACCAATGGATCATTGGTCCAACAAATGTTATAGAGGTCGATAAAAAATTTGAGGATTCAAGTGTATCACGCATTGAATTTAGTTTAAATAATGGAGAATATTTTGCAACTGATGGGCGTATATTCTTCCATTCGGAAGGAGAATTTTTACTGATGGTCAGGGGCGTTGGAGCTGATGGATTTAGAGGGGAGCCAATAGTACAGGATATTTATGTCGATACAACACCTCCAAAAATTGATTACAAGATTAGTTCTACCCAAAGAGATGCGATCATTGGTGAATTCGTCTACGTAACTTTAGATGTAACTGACCAATCAGGGGTCGAATCAATTGTTTATAATATCAATCAGGGCAAGCTTAAGTCATATACCGGACGTTTTAAGCTTAAAGTAGAAACAAAATATAAGAATGTCCATGTCCAAGCTGTGGACATATTGGGTAAAGATGTTATTGATAAACACTTCAAGATCCCTATATTTATTGATATTGGTGTTCATGCCGCCGATGTCGTCGGAAATCACTCTTCGATCGACATTCCTCTTGAATTTTGAATCGTTGTCTAATCGATTTAGTTTTTTGATCTATTTACGGCTCCTTAGCCCCCTAATGGTTTTCTTTTGAACTCATCGAAACCGAAATTCAACGATTACGCCCAAATCGCAGCTTTTAATATGGCAATACCCGCTATATTTCAGTTCAACTGTATACCGCTTCATTAGTTTGATAATTTGGACTTATTATTAAATTGTGTAATGAGTAATATGGCAATATTATAAGAATATTTCAGGCTACATACTTTAGATAAAGTTGAGATTACTCTTTGACATGTAAGCTAATTCAGTCTTTATACGGAAATCCATTAAGTTTTCGAATTAAATTTACACAGCATATTTAGACGGAATGGATGAACCTCAATACCTAAGATGTATTTAGTGTGTGACCATTGAAGTTCCCACATTTGAGAAAAATATATCCTGAATTATAAATTTCATACTGAATGATACTCGACGTGTCATATAATTTCGAAAACTTAATGATTTTCGCTATGGCATGAACAACTAATTATACCTATATGGATACCGTCCCAGAACAACTTCAACTCTCAATTAAGCTCAAATTGGTTATATGTTTATCTGTGGCGGCTGTTTCTCTGCTTTTGCATAAAGTCCATATTATTGAAGCAATAGAATCTCGACTTTATGATTTCCGAATCAGATTATCTGCCTCAGAGGAAATACCATCTGATGATATTGTTGTTATAGGCATTGATGACAGAAGTATGACCATTCTTGAATCACAAATTGGTCGGTGGCCATGGCCACGCTACATCTATGATGGAATTATTGATTATTGCTCTGAGGCAAAAGCAATTGCCTTTGACATTATACTTTCAGAACAAGATCTAATTAATGAAGGGAGTGATTCACTTTTAGCTGAATCTGTCAATAAATATGGTAAAGTAATTTCGGCGCTTCATTTAAGTGAAGACGTAATAGATACCTTAGTTCCATCCCAACAAGCAGAAGATTTCTCTCTTTCTGAAAATTTTGCTAAAAAAAAGCGACTACATAGTTATAACTCCAGCTTATTTCCCTACCCAGAGCTTTTGCAGTCAACTAAATATATTGGCCATATAAACCAGGAATTAGATTCGGATAACGTGATTCGCTCCTATGTTTTGGCATCACATTTTCAAGGAAAAATCTATCCTTCATTAGCATTAGCCACTGCAATTCAGTACCTCGATATTGATCTTAAGTCTTTAGCAATTGATCAAAATAATTATCTATCATTAGGAAATAATATTCTCAGGTTGGAAGACCAATGTAAATTGCGATTTATTCCCACCAAAACGTTACCTAAAACCTATAGTGCGTTTGATATTCTAAAATCCTGGCAGTTAGAAAACAGTAACAAAAAGACCACGATAACACGAGAGGAATTTGAAGGGAAGATTGTACTCATTGGATCATTAGCGGCAGGATTACAGAAAGATAAGGAAGTCACTGCAGGAGGCCAAAGTTTAGATGGAATATATATAACGAGCATGGCCCTCAACAATATGATCAATGGCAGATATTTAACGCTCAGTCCCATGCCATACAACGTATTGATTATCGTCTTATTAAGTTTTATTCCTCTACTCCCCAATCTGAGGAAACCAAGGATGATGGTCATAGTGATCTTAATCGTTGTCATTGGCTTTGGTTTAACCGTACTTTATTTCCAACTAGGCTTAAAAATTATATTACCAGTTACATCTCCTGTACTGGCGCTGCTCAGCTCAAGTATTTCATTGGGAATTGCCTACTGGTATACTGAAATGATGCATAGCAGTAAATTGGAATTCAATCTTCAGGAAGCCTATGACGACCTAAAGATATCAAATGAGAAATTAGAAGAATATAGCAAAACCCTTGAAATCAAAGTAGATGAAAGAACTCAAGAACTCAAGGAAAAAAATACAAAATTAGAAGTGACGTTACAACAAGTTAAAGAGATGCAAAATCAATTAATTATGCAGGAAAAATTAGCATCATTGGGTCAGGTAACAGCGGGAATCGCACATGAAATCAAAAATCCATTGAACTTTGTTAATAATTTCTCGACACTATCTATATCGTTGGCAGAAGAATTGAATGAAATACTGGCAAATGACAAAATAAATTTGGATCCAAAAATTATAGAAGATGTAGATCTTATTCTCAAGGATATTATGTCAAATTCAAACAAAATCCATGAACATGGAATTAGAGCAAATAATATCGTTCAAGGAATGTTGTTACAATATCAGGGGAAAAATGATGATAAAACAGATACAGACATCAACCGATTAGTGGGAGAAAGTATTAATGTTGTATATCAGAGCGAAATGGTCAAAGACCAATCATTTAACATTGAAATAGCCAAATTTTTTGATCCTGATTTGAAATTTGCAATGGTAATTTCGCATACCCTTTCACGAGCTTTAATCAATTTACTGAACAATGCATTTTATGCCGTACGAGAAAAAATGAAAAAAAACGCTAACGACTACGTTCCAACCATTAAAGTTTTCACCAAAAAGCTTGAACACTCGATAGAAATAAAAATTTACGATAATGGCGTCGGCATTCCATCAGAAATCAAAAGTGATATATTTAATCCGTTTTTCACGACGAAACCCACGGGAACCGGGACAGGACTTGGGTTATCAGTTTGTTTTGACATAGTTACGAAAGTTCATAAAGGTGCCCTAACTGTTAATTCAGATGAAGGTAAATTTACTGAAATAAAAATTACATTGCCTGTTTAACCTGATTAATTCATATGGTTTTGTCGCAAGATTGTAAAGAATGCCCGAAATCTAAGCATTATGCGCAAATGCGTTTGGAAATATATCGAGTATCCAAATTGATCGATAGAATTGATTTCACACAAGAATTGTAGTCTGAGCAGAAAGCGTATGAATTAATCAGGCTAGATCATTGTGCTTACAAACCAGGGATAGACAATAAATAAGACTCATATGATATAGCTATATTCATTTTTTCTGATAGTAGATATCATACATTTCACTGGACAGTTGATGTATATCGGCTCCAAAACGACGGAGAAAAAGATAGGATGACACCAGCTTCATTACCTGTCGCGTATAGCCGGTAAATTTTTTTTGCTTCCAGCTCCGCGTTGAAACAATGAGTAATCCCCCCAAATTGATGCGATTAAGACATTTATTTAACCTAAGTGATACTTCGACATCTTCCATTAATCGTATTTCAGGCATACCGCCGATACCATCCAAGACCTTGCGTCTGACAAAAATACCTTGATCACCAAATGCCAATCCAAAATGACTAAATCGTAATCGGTTGCTCCATTCAATTATTTTCATTTTCAATGGTCGAGTTTCATACCTATGCCCCACAATTCCCCATTGTAACTTGTCATAGACTATAAAGGCTTTCATAAGGTTAACCAACATATTTTCCGGTAATTTCGCATCGGCGTGGAGCATTAAAATCACATCCCCATTACCCTTTTTAATACCTTCAGAAAACTGTTTACCCCGGGAGGGTAAGTCCAATTGGATTACTGTTGCATCCATATCAGATTTTAATGATTGAAGTGTATTATCTGAGCTACCGCCATCAATAAAATAAACACGAATTGCAGGAGAAGAAAAATTTTCCTTGCTGCTAACACCATCTTTAATTTTTAGAGCCAATTCATGCCAGTTATCTTTCAAATAATCTATGTTTTTTTGCAGCTGAACTTTCAGAGCATCGATTCTCTCTCCCTCATTCAATGTCGGAATCACGATATCTATTGATGCAGGAATCTGATAATTTTTATGGGTAAAGTAGTTATGCCGATAAAAATCCCAAATCATAATAAACAAAAACAGACCATAGGTTCCAAACCATATCCAAGGCAACTCGTTCCATTGCCCGGTTTGCTGTAAATCATGATATGTCCAAAAATTACATCCCATTGATATGAGTAGAATAAACCACGCGCGACTCGGAGAATAGATCAAAAATGGAATAATTATAATGAGATACCAGGGATGGAGAGTGGATAAACACAGAAGAAACCACATAATGCACAAGGTTATACTACGATTAAGATCATCTTGCTTTAGTGCCCAAATCCACAACATCCCCAAACCAAATACAAACATCATTATATTCGACAGCATTTTTTCGGGCAACAGAATTCGAAACCAATGTGCAATGACATCATTATAGTGCATGTGTATCGTAAACGTAGAGAGTGCTTCGGATAGTCTAACATCCCAATATAGTGCAAATAAAACGAGGGGGATGCCACCATAGAATACCTGTTTAATATTTCTATGATTAATAACAAAAGGCAATAAAATTACAGCATAGTATTTCGTCATAACAGCACATCCTAACATGAAAAATCCTAAAGCAGTATTCTCATTCTTTTTATTAAAACAAACTACTACAGCAACGACAAAAAGGGCATGTAAAACATCAATATGTCCCTCACCGGCTCCATATAAAATGACCAATGGATTCCATGCATAGAGTGCCAACCAGTGAGTTGGACGATCCCAGGATTTAACAAGTGACGCTAATAAAAGCATTAGTGCGAAATCACAAAGTATAAAAAAGAGTTTATATCCCTTTAGAATGGCTTCCGGTGTTTCAAATACGTTATAAAATATGGTTGAAAGACCACGAAACACCGCCATCGAAAGCGGTGGATAAATCGTGGGAATTTCTTTGTGATTTATATCCTGGTATATGGGATCATCTTTATATTCCAGATAAAATTCCTGTGCAGAGTGAATATAAGGATTGATTCCTTTTGACTGTATCATTCCTTCCCATGCATAGCGGTTTACGTCATCGGATGGGGGATAATTAATGAAGAATAATCGAAGGATAATACCAATGAAAATTATGCCGGACGATGAAAATAAGCGTAATTTAAGATTCATCGACATAGGGGAATGACTCGAGGGGAAAATCTTAAATATGATGATGTAGAGGAAACTATGTGCTGCAGTATAATAAAAGAAAGAATGAAGTGGATGCTGGCTCGCAGAACCTAAAGAGACAAAAATGAGTAAACTTCCAATAAATAATAGCATTATTGGAATGAGCATTATTTAGGCAATTTTTGCTCAATGATTTTTTCCAAATTTATAATATCTAGAGAAAAATTACGAATTCCTTCGGCAAGCTTTTCGGTAGACATAGGGTCTTCATTTAATTCCCAACGAAATTGTTTTTCATTTAGCGTGACTCTTTTATCCTCACATGCATCAGTAGCGCTATCCTCTGAAAGAATCCTGGGTAAACCAGCCAAATCATTTTTCAATTCTTCCAAGTAACTTGGCCCAATGGTTAATAAATCGCAACCTGCCAATCCTTTTACTTCGTCAACATTTCTGAAACTGGCCCCCATGATCAATGTTTCATAATTGTATTTTTTATAATAATTATAAATTCTGCGTACAGATTTTACACCGGGATCATCATTGAGTTCATAGTGATCTCTATTTTCATTTTTTTTGTGCCAGTCTAGTATTCTGCCGACAAATGGTGAAATCAAATAAACATTTGCCTGAGCACAGGCAATGGCCTGTGCAAAACCAAATAAAAGCGTCATATTGCAACGGATGCCTTCATTTTCTAAAACTTTAGCCGCTTCAATTCCCTCCCATGTTGACGCAATCTTGATCAATACTCGATTTCTGATCACACCAACTTGCTCATATAACTTGATTAGATCTCTGGCTTTTTGGACAGTTGCATCAGTGTCGAACGATAAGCGAGCATCAACTTCAGTGGATACATATCTGGGGACGATTTTAAGAATTTCGTGTCCAAAATTAACAACCAATTTGTCGACGGTTTTACTGACAACCAAATCACGGTTAGTGCCACCTTCATTGAGTCCATAAATAATTGCCTCATCTACAAACTCCTGATATTCAGGCATTTGCGTCGCCTTAAAAATCAGCGTAGGATTAGTAGTCGCGTCCGTCGGCTTGTATTTTTTTATGGCATTCAATTCGCCAGTGTCCGCAACAACAATTGTCATCGACTTTAATTTATCTAGGCACGATTCCATTAATAGAGCGATCCTCTCGGAAATTTAGGTGTATCATCGCTGATATGATCTAAAATTTTGGGTTCGTTTATATTCTGCATCCAATAAAAACGTTCCCTGAAAATATATTCAAAACAAATATTTTCAATCACAACTTCAACGATAGATATTAAATAATGTAATTGATATTGAGTTTCTTAAGGATTAAGATTTAAATAAATTTCATCAATCAACCTATGACAATCTCTAATAAATTAAATTGAAAAAAATCATTAGACGAATAAATAGTTTAGCAACCTTTTCATTTGTGCTCGTAATGGTTATAGGTTGTACGCATCTTGATCAAAACGAAAAATCGACAGGCATGACTACAGAAGCAATCAATATAAAGCTTGATTCACTTAGAAAAACAATCGAACATCATAATTACCTTTATTATGTAAAGTCGAAACCGGAAATAAGTGATTTTGAGTATGACTCCCTTTACAAGGAGCTAGAAGAGCTAGAGCATCAACACCCGCATTTGATTGTACCTCACTCCCCCACCCAGAAAGTCGGTGGCCAGGTGTTGTCGGAATTTGAGAATTTCCCCCACAGCGTTCCAATGCTCAGTCTGGATAACACTTATAATGAACAAGAATTAACTGCATTTCATAACCGTGTCGTAAAATTATTGAGCCATAATGAAATAACTTATACAGTGGAGCCAAAAATCGACGGAGTTGGTATTTCAATTCGCTATGAGGAAGGAATTTTGCGAAGGGCACTAACAAGGGGGAATGGTGAAGTTGGAGATGACGTCACAGTAAATGTAAGAACAATAAAGAGTATACCATCTCGATTACATCCTGAAAATCCACCGCCGATATGGGAAGCCAGAGGGGAAATTTTTATGTCAAAAAAAGATTTTGCGAAATTAAATGAAGACCGTGAAGCGAATGGTGAACATCGTTTTGCAAATCCACGTAATTGTTCTGCAGGATCATTAAAGTTACTGAATTCAGCTGAGGTTGCGAAGCGACCGTTAGATGCCGTGTTTTATACAATCGGCGAGATCTCCGGAACCAAAATCTTAAGCCAAAAACACCTTCTTGATCGACTAAAGCAATATGGGTTAAAGCCCCCGGCATTCTATCGGGAATGTCAATCTATAGATGAAGTATTGGCTGCAATAAATGAACTTGAATCCATACGAGATCAGTTCCCTTATGAACTTGATGGCGCGGTAGTAAAAATCAATGATTTCAGCCATCAAAGAGAACTTGGATTTACCGCAAAATCTCCACGCTGGGCGATTGCGTATAAATTTGAACCCGAAAAAGCGATTACAACCATTAATGCAGTTACGATACAAATAGGCCGAACGGGAACATTAACCCCCGTTGCAGAACTGGAACCGGTCTCTTTGTCAGGGTCAACGGTAAGCAGGGCAACACTTCATAATTTTGAAGAAGTTGCCCGTAAAGATATTCGTATTGGTGACCGAGTTGAAATTGAAAAAGCTGGTGAAATAATTCCAGCAGTATTACGATCAATTAAAGATTCCCGTGATGGCTCTGAAGAAACGATTAATCAACCTTTAAATTGTCCAGTATGCCAAGAACCTGTGGCCGCTATTGACGATGAAGTCGCTGTGCGCTGCACTAATTTTAATTGCTCACAGCAGGTTAAAGAACGCTTGATTCATTTTGCATCAAGAGGTGCAATGGACATTGAAACTCTGGGGGAAGCTCTCGTTGAATTGCTGGTTGATCACAATTTTATCAATAATCCAGACGACATTTATAATTTTTCAATTGAACAGATCGAACACTTAAAAAACTATGAGGGATTGGGCGACAAATCGGTCGAAAAGCTATTATTGAAGATTGAGGAAAGCAAATCAAATCCACCATGGCGATTGCTATTTGGATTGGGAATACGCCATGTGGGGGCGAAATCATCTAAAACTTTACTCAAACATTTTCACAATATCCCAACGTTAGCCTTGGCAAGCAAAGAGGATCTCGTGGAGATCCGAGATATCGGTCCAGTTGTCGCCGATAGTATTTATGAATATTTCAGAAATGAGAAAAATATTGCCATTTTGGAACGATTAAAAAAAAGTGGCTTAAATTTTTCAGACGACACTAAAAAAATCCAGAACTCATTATTCACGAATAAAACATGTGTAATTACTGGAACCCTGGAAACATATAAACGTGATGATCTTAAAAATAAATTGTCAGACATGGGTGCAAATGTTACTGGTAGTGTCAGCGTAAAAACCGACTATCTCATAGTCGGTAAAAATGCCGGATCAAAACTTCAAAAAGCTGAAAAACTGAGAGTGAAAATTATTCATGAATCTGAATTAGTGGAAATGATCAAATGCCCCTAAGATCTTCAAACCAAAGTTTTGCATGCTTAGCCCGGATTTCTCACATTTTTTTTTTGTGGCGAGGCGGCGTAAGCTACGTAGTTTCAGTGTTTTGACGAAGGATGACGAATGACACTGTGTCGAGACACAACGAATTCGGAATCTGAGTTAAGACGCTTTAATTTTGTAAAATACGACAACATAGTAGAAACCTTGTGAAAAATCTGGGTTAGGAATTGTCCATAAATAAATCATACATGTCGCATCTCATCTTCGGCTCATAACTATACGATTTTCAATCACAAATTACTAGAAATAGCTCTCTATTTCGGTCAGGGGACGGATTGTAAACCAGCGGATTCACTCAATCGGATCGAAAAACTCTAAACCAAATTTGAGCGCGAATATGTTCGATTTATTTGTGGACATTTCCTTAATTAGAGCCCGTTCGAACTAGTAATTATTGGTGATTTTTTTTAGGTATCAAATTTCAAAAAAAGTTATGGTTGTCTCCACAGTTTTTAGATCTGAGTCATGGATGTCAGTGTTTTGAAATTCCGACAGAAACGGACAAGTTAAACCATAAAAAAAACCTACAGAGTTTATACATTGAATGTAACTTTTTTGCAGTTGTAACAACGAAACAACGATAGAAAGAAGGGGTCATTTTTTTGTTTCAAATTCTGTTTTCAGATCTTTTTACATTTTCTATTTTTCTTGCTGAATCAGTTAGAAAAATAATAAATTGTGTAGTTAAGTATCAATTCGGGAAGTACGGGAAATTTTAAATCAATTTCCGATTAAAATTATCAATTAATTGGAAGTCATTAATTACTTAACTAAGAGGCAAATATGTTTCACCGGAAAGATAAGGAAAAAGTTGTAGAGTTAACAGGCGTACCTCAACCAAATGCTGGAGCTTCATTACCTGTGATATTCTGCGACGAATTCCAACTAAAATTGGCCTACCTAGTGCATAAGACAGATAATGAATCAATAGATGATGCAGCGGCAGTAACGGTTAATCAAGATTCTGCTTCAAAAGAATTAATTATAATAGAGTTTTCCAGTTTTTGCGTCTATTCATTTGGCATCCCAAATCATCGTCCCATAAATAAACAACAATTTGAAAACACAATTTATCCATTGGGAATTTTTCGCATTGAGAATTCTTCATGGATCTCGGCTCTGGAAAAAGAAGAATCATCTAGTTTAACGTTCACCCGTAAGCGTGTTTTAAGTTGTCAACACTTTATTATTTATTTCCAAAACTCAACGTTTGAGTGTATTGCCGAAGATTTTGAGATTCGCAGAGAACAGAACACGATATCAAATATAGGTGCGCAATTTATCAAAACCATGATTTCATAATCACCTTTTCGATGGATTATGTCAGTTGTAGCAAAGAGATTCCTCTGGGATAGTGGCTATGTTTTTTTCTTTTATCAATGCCTTCAGGATAGATTTCGCACAATTCCTGAAAGCAAATGGCGGCAGGACATTTGTTCAGTTAAATTCTATCGCATCGCTTAAAAGCTTTCCTGATTTGGCAACGTATTCTGCTTCAAAAGCAGTGATATATTCATTTTCCGGGCTCTTTGGGACAAACTTAAGGAATATATACGCTGTAGTCCATGTTAATCCAAGCCCGATTGTCGGCGATATTGCTGAATTGACAACCCCGGCTGCTGAGGCTATCATCAATGCCGGTATTTTGGAATTCAAGTTTCAGCTTGTTGACCAGTTTCAGAAAAACTTTCATTGGCAGGTTAAAGATTGACACGTCACGTTGTTTCGTTCCTCTGCTGTACTGTAATGCCTGTCTCGCCTATACTATGGGCCTGACTGAACTCCAAAATACCGGAAATTCTATACATTAATAAACTTGATGGTGTCTATAAATGCAATTCCCCCATACTTACTGTCGTTTATAGATATTGACAAAATCAACAAGTAAAATTAATCAAGTGCCATTTTGGGGGGAAAATTGATTATTGACAGAGACTTCAAAAACAAGGGATAAAAAAACAGTGGAGATCAAGTTTGCTGCCAATTAACTTTACTTGCAAATCATGCTTCAATATCGGCTCCGTTTGAAAAAGTATGATACCAATAGGATTAACTGAAAAAAAAAGAAAATTTCAGAATGGATACCGTTTTTGTATCGATAACGGCGAAATGCCCAACCTGTGAAAAAAGAATACAAATTTTACCGATAATAATTGGGAAGACTGTCATCTGTGATGTATGCGATAGTGAATTTAAAGTCGACTTTCCAAAATCAAAATCAGTAAGAAATAATGAAAAAAATGCGTCATCGTTAACTTCAAGAAATAATAAAATATCGGTTAAAAAGGAAACTATTAGATCAGAAAAAAAGATAACTTCAAATACTGTTACAGATTATGAAAATCCATCGGAATTTCGCATGAGAGGTAGACCCTCACCACAAACAATTCAAAATAATTCATCAAGCAAAGTTGACAACACCCACTTTAATCATCCATCCCCCCAAAAAAATACAAGTAACATGCCATTCGCAGTGGCAATGAAAAATGTAGTACAGTGTCCAAAGTGTAAATACGGATTTAATATAACTTCGGAATTTTATGGCGCGATCGGAGTTTGTAACGATTGCAATTGTGAATTCCTTGTCATGCCTCCCGAAATTTTTAATAAACCCGGAAAGGAAAGAGACAGAAGCGAATCAAAAACCGATACGGCACCAAGTGACATTACGATTAGTAACAGTCCACCAAAAATTGACGAGACAGATATCTCTCACTCCCCTGCGATTCCCTCCCCCACGGTAGACAAAAATAAAACTACCCATTTTAAGCATCCTTCTCCGAAAAAAGATACAAGCAATATACCATTTGCTTTTGCCACAGAAAATGAAGTTCGATGTCCAAAATGTAAATTCAGGTTTATGATAACTCCAGAATTTTATGGTGCGATCGGAGTATGTGAGGACTGCAACTGTGAATTTCTTGTGATACCTCCTAAGATTTTTTCAAATAGTCCAAATTCCAGTGAAGTCAAAAATATAGTTGCCCCATTAATTGAAGAGAAATCAGAGATATCCCCAATAGATGTAACATCCAGCGGCATTGAAATTGATGATGATCCACCGGAATTTGGTTTAACAGGAACTCTGAAAATGAACCAAAACATGGGCATGGAACCGAGAAGACACATACGAAAAGAAAACACGAAAACACCCAAATCGGTAAAAAAAGAGCGAACACCGATTCAAGAAGATTCACACCTCTATGTCGTCGCGAAAAATAGGCATGTTGAGTGTCCTAAATGTCTTACGGAGTTCAATATTTCACCCAAATTGTATAATACAAACAGAGCGTGCCCAAAGTGTAGTTGTAAATTCATTATCAAACCTCCCGGAACTCCACCTTATAATAAACTGTCTCAAAACAAAGCTGCGGCTTCATCCAATGAAAATTTTGATAGCCAACAAAAGCGGCATCCTCCAATGACTGAAATACTGCCTGGTAACGAAGATATTAAACGTAATCGCAAACCCAATTTAGAATGTGAACATCTTCCCAGCACCCGTAATACAACAAATATGCTCTCAGCCATGGCGACAGAAGAAAATGATATCGGCTGCCCTCAATGTGAGTATCGGTTCAAGATTAGGCCTGAATTTTATGGAGCAGTAGGTGTTTGCCAAACGTGTGATTGCGAATTTCTCGTATTGCCGCCTGAATCATCCTATAATCTGAAATAAGATTGATACAGAGTTAGATAAATAATAGATTATTTGTCGTTTTTCAGGGCAAAGGTCCTCTGCATTGGTCATCTGATCATTTGACTTTAATCAGTTGGGAAGATTAAATCTAATTCAAGTCAACCCACAGGCTGGGACGGTCTAATTTTTCCGACTCCATTATTTTCCGATACAGAACTTATTAAAAATTATCCCCAGTATGTCAGGTTCGACTGTTTTCCCTGTAATACTGCCCAATGAAGTTAACACTGCTCTAAGATTCACAGCAGTTAGTTCAAACTCCTGATTCTTTATCGTTACTATAGATTTAGTTAGTTTTGATTGTGCATCCTCCAATAAGATTCCGTGCCGGGCATTAATTGCGATTTCAGGTTCATCTCTATGAGGATAACGCCATACAACTGTTTCAATTTTATCATATAAATCCTCTAAGCCAATTCCTTTAGTTGCAGAGATTTTTACAAAAGGAAAGTGCGGATTAATTGTAAATTTGAAATTCTCTTTTAGGTCGATTTTATTTGCAATCGCTATTACCGGTTTTCCTTCAATTAATTTTTCACATAACAACTGCTCATCCAATGGTTTTTCAGCATCAATAACCCAAAGAATAATCTGTGCTTGAGACATTGAATCGATACTTCTGGCGATTCCCGCTTTTTCGATCAAGTCATTGGTATCTCTAAGACCCGCAGTATCAATAAGATTTATGGGAATTCCGCGGATCTGGGAAAATTCCTCCAACGTATCTCTGGTTGTTCCTGGAATAGATGTGACGATAGCTCTATCTCGACCCAAAATGGCATTAAGCAAACTTGATTTCCCTGCATTTGGAATACCAATAATGGCAAGCTTGATACCGTTACGCAAAATTTCACCCGTTTCTCGTGATTGTAACAACTCCACAATTAAATCAATCATCACTTGCAGCTTTTTCTCAATTACAGCCGTAGGAGTCCAATCAAGATCTTCATCTGTGAAATCCATCGTCGTTTCAATTTCGGCAAGTAACAGTTCTGTATGGTCATAAAGTGTATTTACTTTCAATCGCAGATTTCCATCAAGCTGGCGATTGGCTGCATGAAGTGCCATTTCGCTTTGCGCTTCGATGATGTCTAACACGGCTTCGGCTTGTGTTAAATCCATTTTCCCATTGATAAACGCACGTTTTGTAAATTCTCCAGGTTCAGCATGCCTGCATCCATGAGATAATATAAGCATAAGAACAGTTTTTGATACCAGCGATCCTCCATGACAATGAAGTTCCACAACGTCTTCTCCAGTGTAGCTATTTGGTGCATTCATTACTATTGCTAAACATTGATCCTTTATTACGCCGTTTTTATCAACTATATCTCCGTGAACAAGTTGTCTCGGTTTAATTTTGGCAAATTCGGATTTAGAATTCCAAATCCTGCTAAAGACTGTCAATGCATTTGTGCCAGAAAGGCGAATTATCGAAATACTCCCGCCTATTCCCGTGCAGATAGCAGCAATGGTATCATTATTGTCTATTGAGAGAATCATTCCTTCGATTACTGTTGTTGGTTTCCAGATTAATGTTGTATTTGATTTTACTCTTAATTGCAATTAAAAAAACAGATTATATAGTTTAAAATCATAATGTAAACTAACCTGAATTTTGCACAAACTTTAGCAATGAGAGTCGAAAGATTGCCTAAGGTCAATGAATTATGGCATTTATCCGCGTACAGGGATAGTGCACTATTTCGAATCCGAATAACTTCACAACTTGTTGATATTATGTGATATGATGACTCGTAATAAAAAGTTTATGCATAATGCAGGCTAAGGGATGCTGACCACCTCTATAAATTAATATAACGAGCAAAGCAGATGGACATAAAAAAACTTAAGCATATAAACAAAAAAAAACTTAAACTATACGAAGCAGGGATTAAAGCACTAGAACAACAGAACCCTCAATATGCGATAGATATGCTTCGTAGTTTTTTAAGAGACGAACCAGGTGTTCTTGAAGTTCGCCAAAAATTGAGAGAAATCGAGCTGGGAAAAATTGACGGAGAAATCAGCCCGATAAAAAAAATATTAGCAAAAGTTTTATCATTACCCGCCGCCATAATGGTCCCCTCACAGATCGGCCAAGAAAAATTCAATATAGCCATGGATAATGCGGAAGCCGCAATTGCTCGAGATCCTACATCAAAGGATTTCTATTTCCTACTAGCAAAAGCATCAGAAGCTGCAGATTTACTGCCCATAACACAAATGGCATTAGAGTCATCCTTAAAATTCAATCGTGATTGCGGTGCCACTTTGGACTGGTTGGCACGTATTTATTGCACATTAGGCATTGGAAACAAAGCAATAGAGTGTAGAGAAAGACACATTAAGCTAACACCGTCAGATACTAAACTAAAAGATGCTTTGGAAAAAACCACGCAAGAAATCGAGTCTGATGCCTGGAATCCAGAAGAACTTGATTTTGACGAATCTGCCCCACCCCAGCCCCAAGCTAATTTGGGTCATAGCGATAGAGAACAGATGGAGAAACAAGTTCACATTCAACAGAAAAATGTAGAACAATCGACAACATCAGATTCCCTAAAAAAAATGGGGGATCTGTATACTTTGGCTCAAGACTATGATAATGCAGTCGCTTCCTACAATAAAATCTTTGAGCTTACCCCAAATGTTGATGCTTCTGTAGACAAGGCAATGACGGACGCAATGAGCTTACAATTTGATAAATCAATAATTGAATGGCAAAATTATCTAAAAGATAATGAACTGAGTGAGGAAGAGCGCCAAGACGGTATTAAAAATGCAAAAACAGCCACAAAAAACAAAGTTGAAATGATTATTCAGCGAGCCAAAGATCGAGTTGAAAGAAATCCTCATGCTCTCGGAAATAAATTTGAATTAGGGAAGGTCCTTTGTAAATACAAGCGTTATGACATTGCAATTAACAATTTAGAGCAAACAAAAGGAACAGCCCAGTTTAAGCTGCAATCACTGTTTATGCTCGGAAAAAGCTATCTTGAAACAAATAGCGCAAAAAAAGCCGTAGAAATGATAAACGCGGCTGTTGATTTAATGCCCCGAATGTGTAACGCTAAAAAAGAAGCATATTATTTATTAGCAAAGGCACATGAGTCGCTTGGTGAAAAAGATATCTCCGAATCATTCTACAAACGAATTTACGCTGCGGATGACCATTATCGCGACGTGGGATTAATTATCGATAAAATTTATCAACGCGATCTGTATTAATTCTTATCTATTTTGACCTCATCCAAATAAGAATTACACACCGTACCTTTATTCGTGTTATTGAATTATTTAGCTGTCATGATGCTACTGGCTTACAGTTCTAAGAAAATAAATGTATGTCATTCACTCCAATCCACTTAGCATGAGCCGTCTTCACGTGTGGATTAAAATTATATCTAACACCCAGGTGCGCGACAAGCTCATTCAGATTATACTAATATAGTATTAGATTGAACTGTATAAACTCTTCTATATTGTGTCGTAAAACCTATAATTATACTCAACCAGGAAATATAAATTGAAACAATATCTAGATCTTCTTCGACATATATTGGACAACGGAAAACCTAAACATGATCGAACCGGAACTGGAACGTTGAGTACATTCGGCTACCAGATGCGATTTAATTTGCATGATGGATTTCCTCTCCTAACGACTAAAAAGCTCCATTTAAAGTCTATTATTCATGAATTATTATGGTTTATCAATGGGGATACAAACATAAAATATTTGAATAAAAACGGAGTTCGCATCTGGAATGAATGGGCTGATGAAAATGGTGAATTGGGGCCAATATACGGTCGTCAATGGCGTTCCTGGCCATCTCAGGATGGTAAATGTATTGACCAATTGGAAGATGTTATTAACCAAATAAAAACGAATCCTGATTCAAGACGTTTAATTGTTAGTGCATGGAATGTTGCAGATATACCCAAAATGGCGCTTCCACCCTGCCATGCATTTTTCCAATTTTATGTTGCAGAGGGAAGGCTATCATGTCAACTCTATCAACGAAGTGCAGACGTCTTTCTTGGTGTCCCTTTCAATATTGCATCCTACGCACTGCTCACCGTTATGGTCGCTCAAGCATGTCATCTAAAGTTGGGCGAATTTGTCCATACATTCGGAGACGTTCATTTATATAATAATCACCTCAAACAGGCTGCACTACAATTAAGTCGAAAACCAAATTTATTGCCTAAATTGACGATTAATTCGGAAATTAATTCTATTTACAATTTTTCTTTTGACGATTTTACTCTGGTAGATTATGATCCACATCCGCATATAAAAGCAGTAGTTGCGGTCTGATTTGGAGATTAAAATTTCTTAGATAACCATTCTCGCCAAGGAGCGATTATTGAGCCCGCCAGTCTCGCCGCCTCGGTTAATATAATAGGAAACGTGGTTTCGGGTTTCAGTTGAAAAAACTGACACCCCCAACACAGACGCCTGAATTCAAAATTTTTTCAAGTTTCAAAAGAATTTAAGAAACAGGATCGTTATCAATGACTAAGGGAATGCTTTTTTATCATATTTTTAACCTCATCGCATTGAATTAAGATGCTCAGCCGAAAATCTAAATTTGGCACAACTATGATATTGTCAAATTTTTTTGTCATTGTGGTTAGCTGCATATTCGCCATGAATAACTTACCAGAAATACTGACCAAGATAGATTGAATTCACCAGAAAACCCGGCCAGTATTTCTGGTTAAGTTGATCCAATTGTTTCGGTGTACCCCACATTCCCCACCTTTTTTAGATGCTTTTTTTAGCAATTATATGTCTGTCCAAAAGCATTTTGACTGCGATTGACTTAATCGTGTTTATCACTCCTTCGTCATTCTCGCATATACGGTAATCTCCCCATACACTGGTGGAAGTCGTATCGTAACTGACAGCCTTGGCCTCCAGACTAAATGTTTTTGTTGCACGAATTCCGATTTCTGTTAAAATCTTTGACGGTCCAGCATTGAAAACTGCATCCAGAGAGCGTCCAAGGTTTGTAGCGTTGAAATCATGTGCTTCAACAGGCGTTCCGAGTAAAAATTCAATGTCCTCTTCAGCTAAAAATTCTTCAAGTCGCTACAGAGGGAGTGTGTTTTCAAAGTGTGAGTGCTCAAGCAGCTTTCTTCAATACGCCAGAATATAGTCGATTTTCCTCACTTTGTTTTCTGATTTTGTGAAACTCCTTCAAACTGCCGCTGGCCCTTATGCAGCGAAGTTTTAAGACTG
>JAJFLO010000383.1 GCA_021772675.1 Verrucomicrobiota bacterium
ATCAAGACACGCATAAGAAAGATAAAGTGATAAAGAAATTAATAGAATTTCTCAATGAAACACAGTATCGCTTTCCGGGTACTGATTTAGCGATTTTATATCATTTCGTCTCAGGGGAAAATCCCTGAGGTCATGTGTTCATGAACCTGGGTTATTCATAAACTTTCTATTACAAGTCACTATGTTACATAAAATCAACGAGTTATAAATTTCTAAGGGTTCGAAATAGTTCACTATTCCTGCACGCGAATAATATTCATAACTCATTGATTTCACACAGTCTAACAACTCTCATTACAAAGCTTTATGCATAATCCAGGCTAAAGTCGAAGAAAGATTCCCATGGTGAATTAAGATAATGAGTCCGATAAATATAATTTAATACTTATAAAAGGATATTGTTTCTTTCTATTATACCCTCGCTTGCCAAGTTTGGGGCAACGCTCTTGAGAAACGGCACAGAAATAACACCACAAAAAACGTTTGATTTTTCGCAGAAATCCAATTGCGATTTTCATTTAGTTTGAAGCCTGCTATTAGGCGAAGGACTAAGGTGTGCTTTGGTCGCCACATACCTATCTTAGCGAGATCAAGTACTCTTAATGCTTGCGATTGAAATCGGTACTCAGACTATTTTTGCATTTTTTTTGCCAAAATATTTTTATATTTATCACCTCTCTATTTTGGAAGAGAGGTCTGGAGTTTAACTTTACATGAAGCGAATCCATGATGAATGCCGAGCCAATATTAGAACGTGTCGTAGATCAATGCTATTTCCAGATGATTTAAACGCACCGTAGTCGATAGTTAAACCGATAAAGTGACCCGTCGCCTGATATGATTTAATTCCCTTAATTTGTATTGTTCTATAGGGTCTGTAATTAGACCGTGTGAATAAAGTCACTCATTTTGTTAAACATGCTGGCATTGCTTATGCGGAAAAAGTCACCAATAATTTAGTGACCATATGTAAACTAACTATTTTCAGTTCACAGAGATTATCTGGACTAATAATTTTTTTTCTAAATAATATAACAGTGTGACCCTAAACTATTAAATCCAAAAAATGTGATCTTACATGATACCTGATTCAGACGATCGAGAAATATTTGAATGTTTTGTTATAGAAGCGAATGAAACATTAGATGAAGTCGAACCGAGACTCATCGAAATGCAGCAGCATGCGGACGATTCAGCCGGAGACATTGATCAAGACAACATAAATTTTCTGTTTCGGCTTTTTCATACATTGAAAGGCGGAGCAGGTTTCCTAAATCTCAGCACGGTAACCGCCGTTACTCATGAGGCAGAAACGCTCCTTGATTTATTTCGTAATGGAAAAGCGATCTGTAAAAAATCGGATACCGATCTTCTCTGTCAGACCATTGACTTTGTTCGGAAATTAATTGAAACAATCGACGTAAATTTTTCTGATGAAGGATTTGAAGCCGAAGGGGACGTAATCATAGACGGGTTAAAAGCAGCAATAAATGAGACAGGTCAACCGTCATCGAGCAGCGATTCATCGGAAACGTCACCGGAATCTAAGACGAATGAATTTGATGATTTCACAATTGAAATCACTCCTGAAATGGTAGAAAAATTTGTGGAGGAAGGATCGGATTTGATTGAAGAAGCTGAGGGTATCCTGCTGGAGTTGGAGAAAAATCCGAATGATCGGGAACTCATCAGTAATATATTTAGAAATATTCATAGCTTCAAGGGGAATTGCGGATTTTTTGGGTATAAAGACCTTGAAACAATCAGTCACAAAGCTGAAGAAGTTCTGGAAGCAGTAAAAGATAAAAAAATTGATTTGGATCAGATTATTATCTCGACATTGATCAGTACCGTTGATTTTATTAAAAGGGGTCTATCTCAATTATCCCGTGGCGAGTCTGGCGATATAGAAAATTACAGTGAATTAATAGAGGTATTAGGTGATCGTTTACCGGTTGATGAAGATGAAATTTCGGGTCCGGTATCATCGGTATTGGATGAATCAAGTGGAGGGCAGGTATTTCATGTACTCGTTGCTGAAGATGAACCGACACAACTAAACCTACTGGTAAAAATTTTAGGAAAGGCAAATTTTCGAACCTCCCAGGCAGTAGACGGAAACGAAGCCTTAAACATCTTGGGTAATCAGGACAAGGAAAATAGAATTGATCTTTTGCTAACGGATATCAGGATGCCGAATATGACCGGTGAAGAATTATCTGAAATAGTCAATAATAAATATCCGACATTACCCATTTTAGTGACAACAGCAGAAGATGACAAAGAGTTGTTAAAAAAATTGCTTAAACTCGATATCGCTGGTTATGTTGATAAACCTTTTGTAGGAGAAACGTTAGTTGAACTGATCAAAAATATAATTAAGCAGTCGGTAAAAAAGAACATCGTTTCAGGGGGCCAGATATTGAAGTCGGGAGATAAGTCTCAAAAGATTGTTCGGCGCGATATACGAGTTGATCTGGACAAGCTTGATACACTTATCAATCTGGTAGGTGAACTCATTATTTCAAGGGAAATGGTGACGCGTAATCAAGATCTTGAAGGCTTGGAACTGCCTAATTTCGAGCGATCAGTTCACCAACTACATTTGATTACTAATGAACTTCAAGATATTGCTATGGCGGTTCGTATGGTTCCTCTTTCAATTCTATTTAGAAAAATGATTCGATTGGTTCACGATCTGTCCAGTAAATCCGGAAAGAAAATAAAGCTACAACTTTCAGGAGAAGATACTGAAGTTGACAAGAGTGTCATTGACCAGATTTCAGATCCACTCGTTCATATGATTCGTAATGCAGGTGATCATGGAATTGAAACAGCAGAAGAGCGAATCAGTCTTGGGAAAACCGAGACCGGAACTATTAAATTATCTGCAGAACAAAAAGGAAATGAAGTTTGGGTTATTGTGCAGGAAGATGGACGAGGATTACGCAGGGAAAAAATATTGGAGAAAGGAATCAAAAACGGTTTGGTCAAAGGTGATGGTTCGGACATGCGCGACGAGGACGTGTTTCAACTCATTTTTGAACCCGGCTTTTCCACCGCAGAGAAATTAACGGATATATCCGGTCGCGGAGTTGGGATGGATGTAGTGAAGAAAAACATTGAAAAAATTAAAGGTCGTATTGTTATTGAAAGTGTGGCCGGAGAAGGCACCTGTTTCACGATTCGGATTCCACTGACTCTTGCCACGATTGTAGGAATGTTGGTGCGTGTTGGAACTGTTTTGTACACAATCCCTATTACTGGAATCCGAGAATCACTTCGACCTCAGGCTCATGATATAACGACGCGGCCGGACGGTCAGGAATTTGTTAAAATAAGAAATGAATTATATCCCGTCATCCGGCTTCATAGACTTCATAATATTATACCAACACATACCGAAGCTCATGAGGGTATTGTCGTCGTTCTCGAATCAGGTGGTGAGATCATTGGTTTATTCGTCGATGAAATTCTTCATCAAATCGAAACCGTGATTAAAGGGTTATCAAAGTTTTTTGGAAATATCAAAGGAATATCTGGCTGTAATATTCTGGGTAACGGGCAGGTTTCGCTAATTCTGGATATTGAAGGACTGGTTCATAATTACTCAGTAGTTAATGAAGAATACCAATTAGTCGGTACTTGAATCGATGGTAGATTCAGGATTGGTGGTTTTAAGAATCTCCTATGAATGATCAAACGTAAAGTAATCAATGCTATTATTCTCTAAATAAATGAAACAACCTAAATTACTAGGGAAAGTTGTCGATTTAATAACAATAATCAATATGCAAAAAGGAGCGCACATATGACAGAAACACTAATAAAAGATGTAACGACTTCAAACGCAGGAGTCGGCATTCTGGAAGAGGATCAGGATACTCTGAAGGACAAATATCTGACGTTTCATATTGGTAACGAAGATTATGGTATTGCCATTCGGTTTGTCACTGAAATAATCGGAATGCAAAAAATCACTGAAGTGCCGGAAACACCTGATTATATCAAAGGAATTATTAATCTCCGAGGAAAAGTCATACCGGTTATGGATGTTAGACTTCGATTCAAAATGCAAGCTCGCGATTACGATGAACGAACCTGCGTTGTTGTCGTCAATCACAACGATATCGCTGTCGGCCTGGTTGTTGATACGGTTTCGGAGGTCGTTGATATTCCCATTGACCAAATAGAGGCATCGCCTGATTTTTCGGGTGGCAAAGGAGGCCATTTTGTCGAAGGGCTCGGGAAAATCGGCAGTGATATTAAAATGCTGCTCAATATTAACTGTCTGTTATATGGTGATCAAGAAATACTGGAAAATATCAGCGGTGATAGTTGATAATAAAATTTTTTACAAATCCTTTGAGAATCGGTGTATTTCACGAACGTATACTGGGTTCTCATTAATAAACAAAAAGATTGGAGCTTATAAATGAAAAATTTATCTCTCAAAATAAAACTTATTGCCGTACTTCTATTGATTGGAATTACATCTATTTTTACAATTGGTTTGCAAGGATATCGGAGCGGTAAACAAGCGGTTTCTGACCAGGCATTCAACCAACTCACCGCCATTCGAGCGACAAAGGGAAGTGCGATTGAGTCATATTTTATACAAATCAGAAATCAAATTGAAACGTTTTCGGAAGATCGCATGATTGTTGATGCTATGCGGGAGTTTAAAATCGCGTATCATTCTCTCAGTGACGAATTAAAACCCACACCGGAACAACTGGTTGAATATGAAAAGGTCGTCAAAGATTATTATGAAAATGAATATCTTGCCACACTTCACAAAAATACTGATAACAAACAAGACATTAATGCTTATTGGCCCGGGGAAGATAATACAACTGTCGCTCAATATTTATACCTGGCACATAATTCTAACGCAACCGGTGAAAAAGACAATCTGAATAATGCTGGTGACGGCAGTACCTATAGTAAACTCCATGAAAAATATCATCCGGTTATTCGTAACTACCTCAAAAAATTCGGTTATTATGACATTTTCCTGGTTGATCCAAATACGGGACATATCGTCTATACGGTGTTTAAAGAGGTTGATTATACAACCAGTTTATTAACCGGTCCTTATAAAGATACCAACTTTGCCAGGGCATTTAGGCAGGCCAACGATGCTACTGAAGCGACATTCATAAAACTTGAGGATTTTGAACCTTACGATCCCTCTTATGCCGCGCCAGCATCATTCATTGCGTCACCTATTTTTGATGGTAATGAAAAAATTGGCGTGCTTTTATTCCAAATGCCTATCGACGATATCAATAACGTGATGACGGGAAATCAAAACTGGAAAAATGATGGACTTGGAGATAGTGGAGAAACCTATATTGTTGGCGGTGATTTTAGAATGAGAAGTGTTTCCAGATTCCTGGTAGAAGACCCGCAGGGCTATTTTAATGCATTGAGAGATGCCGGTTTTGAAAGTAGTGTCATTGATCGTATAAAACAGCTTGAAACATCTATTCTATTTCAAGAAGTCAAAACAGACGCGTCTACTGAAGCATTAAACGGGAAAATCGGTAGAGAAATCGTTAACGACTATCGGAATATCCCTGTTCTCAGTTCATATTCGCCCCTGAAGATTGAAGGTGTAAATTGGGCGATATTATCCGAAATCGACGAAGCGGAAGCGTTTGCTCCGGTCCAGGAATTATCAAAAAAAATTGCTATATGGGGGGGGATTATTTTAATATTTGTGGTCGTCGTTGCGTTAGTATTTACTAAAACGATTACAACCCCAATATTTAAGCTTATGCGTGTTGCAGAAGGAGTCGCCAAAGGAAATCTTAACCAACAGGTTGCTATTGATAGTCGAGATGAAATTGGACGCATGGGGACGGCATTTAATAAAGCAATAGAGGCAATACGGAAAGCGAACACCGAATCTGAAGCAGCTAATACAAATGCAAAAGATCTTGCGGCAAAAGCAAACTCTGCAGTCGATGGTTCTACTTCGGCTATGTTACAGACTGACAAAGAATTAGTCGTGACTTATATTAATCCCGCAGCAAAATCGTTGTTCCAGAAATATTCTTCGGAATTCTCCCAAATATATTCTGATTTTGAAGTTGATAGTCTCTGTGGATTAACAGTCGATACCTTCCTTGAGAATGGCGCTGAACATAAAAAAATATTCCTTAATGCTAGCAAGTTACCCTACAATACAGACATGAGACTTGGTAATTTTATTTTTGAGATAAATGCCTCACCTATGATTGATGCTAACGGTAATCATATTGGACTATCCATTGAATTTAAGAATGTAACCGCAGAACGCGAAGGTGCTGAAAAGGCAGCAATGCTATTGTCACTTGTTGAAGCTGAAGAAGCGAATGTAGTCACCGCAGACAAAAATAGCATCATTACGTATTTAAATCCCGCCCTGAAATCTTTACTGAAGAGTTATGAGACTGAATTCCGCAAACAATTTCCAAATTTTGATTCCAACCAATTAATAGGGGAACCATTAGATAGTATTCATAAGGATTCGAATCATCCAGATGGAATTATTAACAATATAAAGACCTTTCCATTTAAGACCGACATTAATGTTGCAGGGCTTGAATTTGGACTTAATGCCATGGCCTTGCTTGATAATGAAGGAAACCATATTGGTTGTGCTGTTGAATGGATCGATAATAATGCTCGGGTTCGCTACCGGGATGAAGTGCAAAAATTAATTAATAATTGTCAAGAAGGAAATTTGCAAAACCGTGGTGACGTTGAGAAAATGGATGAAGTCTATCGCCCGATGCTGCGGGGCATTAATGATATTATTGAGGCGATTACTGAACCGATCAAAGAAATTCAGGAACAGCTTGAGGGTGTTGCAAAAGGGAACTTAACCTCTTATGTAACAGGGGATTATAAAGGTGATCATGAGGCCCTAAAGAAGTCACTTAATAATACACTCGATTCATTGAATACAATTTTGCGGCAAGTGAACTCATCCGCTGGTCAAATGGCTTCAGGTGCGACCCAGGTGAGTGATTCGAGTCAGGCGATTAGCCAGGGTGCGACAGAGCAGGCGGCGTCATTAGAGGAAATTACTTCTTCAATGACTGAGATGGGTAGCCAGGTGAAACAAAATGCAGAGAATGCTAATCAAGCCAATCAGCTTGTAGGTGCTGCGCGAGGTTCCGCTGAAAACGGGAATAACAGAATGAAGGATATGGTAAGTGCCATGACTGAGATTGAAGAATCAAGTCAGAATATTCAAAAAATTATTAAAGTAATTGATGAGATTGCATTTCAGACAAATTTGCTCGCACTTAATGCTGCTGTAGAGGCTGCACGTGCTGGAGTTCATGGGAAAGGGTTTGCTGTTGTTGCTGAAGAAGTGAGAAATTTGGCCGCTCGTAGTGCTAATGCGGCGAAAGAAACAACAGAACTTATCGAAGGATCAATTAAAAAAGTAACCAATGGTACTGAATTAGCAAATTCAACCGCAACTGCGCTTGGTGAAATTGTTGACGGAGTAAGTAAAGTCACTGATTTAGTCGGTGAAATTGCGGCTGCAAGCAATGAACAGGCACAGGGAATTTCTCAAGTTAACGAAGGATTGATTCAACTTGATAAAGTAACGCAGCAAAATACCGCCAGCGCTGAAGAAAGTGCTTCGGCATCAGTAGAACTTTCCGGACAGGCTTCCCAATTGCAAGAGCTGTTAAAGCAATTTACGCTCAGTCAAAAAAGTAGTACTATCATTGAAGGAGGTCATCCTGAGTTAACAGCAGAAATGCTTGAAGCGATCAAACAGTTCACCACATCACAGAAAATCCGCAATAATGAAGAGGATATTCCATTATTAGCTGCTTCTTCAAGTCATGTAAACGATCCAATTGCTTCGGTTAATCCCAACGATGTTATCCCGATGGATGACGCGGATATGGGACGGTATTAATATACCGAACCAAGCAGGCTGATTTTCGAATTCTAAATAATCACAGGCATCATGATTCCAGTCTCCAGATTTCCTTGGTATAATTGTAAATTATTATTGTCAATTGCGAATCGAGATTAAAGAACATGGAGGGAATAATTTGCGCTAATCAACGGATAATCAGTAGTAAAAATGCATAATAAAAACATCAACCCGGATGTTAATTCATCAACAATTTATATAGGAGTCTTGTGTCATGTTAATCATGCAATTTAAACAGTTTAAGCAACATTATGTGATCATTGCCGGCTTAATCTTTATCAGTTCAATTTTTACAGATATTGCTTTTTCTGATGATTCAGAAAAACAGGCGCTTACCATTGATTTATCAACCTTTTTCCGGGCTGCACGAAAAGTGATTTCAGACAATCAATCCCTAATTAATGATGCAACGAAGGGTGATAAAGGGTTATCTGGTGAAGTTGTTATCTACCAGGCTAAACAAAATTATCAATCTGCGACAAAAAGTGAATTTGCTGAACCGGATGATACGCAAGGGGGGAGGTGTCGAAAAGCAATATTGGAAGCGGTTGATGAGGTGATGATTCAGGCTCAACCTTTAATTAATGAACAGGGCAAGGGGTTTAAGGGATTTTTGCCCGCAGTTTTTGCTGCTAAGGTTGCTGAGATATTCAGCAAAAAAATGACCAATACGGCATTTATTAAATTAACAGCTCCCAAAAATTATGTGCGAAATAGAAAGAATCGACCGGATACCTGGGAACATAACGTTTTAGAGTCGAAATTTAAAAAAGCAAATTGGTCAAAAGGACAATCTTTTTCGGAAAGAGGAACTCATAAAGGACGGCCAGGATTTCGTTTCATTCTTCCCGAATACTATGGACAATCCTGTTTAGCATGTCATGGACAGCCTAAGGGGGAACGAGATATCACAGGCGGGAAAAAAGAGGGGGGTGTTTTAGGTGAACTTGGTGGTGGTATCAGTGTCGTAATATACGACTGACCAGATGGTAAATATAAAAAATTGAATTAGCTACAACTCATTAAATCTAAAGGTATTAAAATGAACAGATTCCAACTGAATATCGGTAGTAAAATATTTGCGGTAAACGGCGTTTTGCTATCATTATTCTTTTTATCAATTTTATTTATCATCTCAAAGGTTAATTATTCGACAGACTTGATTAGTATTCAATCTGGATTGGTAAAAAAACAAGCTGGTTTAGTTAATGAACAGCAAGACATCATGGACTATCAGAAAGCTGAATTAACGCGTCTCGAAATAGTCAATGATGCCTATCGGACATTTATTGACATGGGATATTGGCTTACGGATTTAGCGGTCAGTTTTCAAAACGAATCCGAAGAAAATGCAGAATTGGCGAAAGAAAAATTATGGAAATATTTTGATCAGTTAGAAAAATCAGACAGACAGTTCGTTTCTGCAATTAAGCTGCAGACTCAATCGTATTATGACGTCCTTTTAAAATCTGTCGATGCTTATGTAGATGAAAATCGAATCCTTGGTAATTCTCTGGTTGCAGAATCCCGGATAAAAGCTTCCCTAATTACAGATGAATTTAACAAATTGCTTAAAACCGTTGGGACCGAATCTCGAGGAGCTGTTGAAAGGGTACAGGTAAACTCAGAGCAGGTAAGGGACGCTGGTAATAAGGTTGAATTGTCTGGTTCTAATGTAATTATCGGGAATATATGGATCCGTAAAAGTTCGATCACAATTCTTATTATAATATCAGTGTTCGGTATTACTGCTTCATTGATATTCATACGAAGCCTAACACGTCCAATTCACAATACAATAAAAGTTGCCGAAGCTGTAGCCAAGGGTGATCTACATCAACAGGTCGCAATTCAGAGCAATGATGAGATCGGGCGAATGGGGTTTGCGTTTAATAAAGCGATAGAGGCAATTCGTCTAGCGAACGCTGAATCAGAAGCGGCCAATACAAAGTCAGAAAATCTTTCGGCAAGGGCGATTTCAGTTTTTAACGGTTTGGCTTCGCCAATGATACAAACTGATAAAAAATTAGTAATAACGTACATAAATCCGGCTGCAAAAATTTTATTTCGGAAATATTCTTCGGAATTTTCCAAGGTATATCCTGAATTTGATGCTGAGAACCTCGATGGCACCGCAGTAGATATATTTTTAGTGAATGGCGATGATCATCGGAAAATGCTCATTAATACCAGCAAGCTCCCTTATAACACCGATATGAATCTTGGTAATTACATTATTGAGATTAACGCGTCACCGATGATTGATGCGAATGATAATCATCTCGGACTTTCCATTGAATTAAACGATGTGACCAAAGAACGAGAAGGCGCGCAAAAGGCAGCAATGTTAATGTCGCTTGTTGAGGCTGAAGAGGCAAACGTAGTCACTGCAGATAAAAATAATATCGTTACCTACTTAAATCCTGCTTTCAAAATTTTACTGAAGAATTATGAGACAGAATTTTGTAAACAATTTCCTGATTTTGATGCAGATAAATTAATTGGGCGAACTTTAGATAGCTTCCACAAGGACTCGAATCATCCTGATGGAATTATCAGCAATAGAAGGTCATTTCCATTTAAAACACAAATAAACATCGCTGGGCTTAAATTTGCACTTAATACCATGGCACTGCTTGATGACAATGGAAATCGTATTGGTTTTGCGGTTGAATGGATTGACAATAATGCTCGTGTACGTTATCGAGATGAAGTCGCAAAATTAATTAACTCGTGTAACGAAGGCGATTTGAAGAAACGCGGTGATGTCGAAAAAATGGACGATATTTATCGCCCGATGCTACAGGGTATTAATGATATTATTGAGGCAATCACCGAACCGATCAAAGAGATTCAGGTTAAACTTGAAGGTGTAGCAAAAGGAGATTTAACATCGTATGTCACAGGAGAGTATAAAGGTGATCATCAGGTACTAAAAATGTCACTTAATAATACACTCGATTCATTGAATACAATATTGCAGCAAGTGAATTCTTCCGCATCACAGATGGCATCGGGTTCATCCCAGGTGAGTGATTCGAGTCAGGCGATCAGCCAGGGTGCAACACAACAAGCCGCGTCATTGGAGGAAATTACATCATCAATGACTGAGATGGGTAGTCAGGTAAAACAAAATGCGGAAAATGCTAACCAGGCTAACCAGCTTGTCGGTGCTGCCCGGGGTTCAGCTGATGATGGCAATCATCTGATGCGAGATATGGTTGGCGCAATGAGCGAGATTGAAGATTCAAGCCAAAGTATTCAAAAAATTATCAAGGTTATTGATGAGATTGCATTTCAAACGAATTTACTCGCACTTAACGCTGCTGTAGAGGCTGCACGTGCCGGGGTACATGGAAAAGGATTTGCTGTAGTTGCTGAAGAGGTGAGAAATTTGGCCGCTCGTAGCGCCAGTGCTGCAAAAGAGACCACAGAGCTTATAGAAGGGTCAATTAAAAAAGTAACCAATGGCACTGATTTAGCAAACTCGACTGCTACAGCTCTGAACGATATTGTTGATGGTGTCAGTAAAGTCACTGATTTAGTCGGTGAAATTGCGGCTGCGAGCAGTGAACAGTCTCAGGGAATATCCCAGGTAAATGAGGGATTAATCCAGCTTGATAAAGTGACACAGCAGAATACAGCCAGCGCTGAAGAAAGTGCCTCGACATCGGTGGAACTTTCCGGGCAAGCTGCCCAACTTCAAGAATTATTAACACAATTTACGCTGAATCAAGTGGGTGGCGTATCTATTGAAGAGCGTAGTCCAGCATTAACTTCTGAAATGCTTGAAGCAATAAAACAATTAACAGCATCACAGAAAACTCAGAATAGTGGCAGGTTAGTAGAAGAAGACCTCGACCCGTTATTAACTACTGCGTCAAATTGCTTAATCCAATCTCAGAATTGCATTAATCCCGATGATATCATTCCAATGGATGACAAGGATATGGGACGGTATTAGTTATCAATTTCGAATTGCCAATGCTCCGGGTAGAGCGGGGAGCTCTCGCTCCCGTTGCCCCCTAAGAATAGTACAAGATAGTTTCCCATCATACAGGTCAAGCCCCTATTAACCCTCGTGTAACTGAAGGCCAGCGGCCAAGGTGTTAGATACAAGCGAGAGATAGTTTTTCGCCTTGCGTCCCATGTCGAAGTAGTCCGAGTATTGGGGATCAAAAGGGTTGCTATTAATATCGGGTCAGGCAAATCAGCTGCAATATGTGTTAACAAAATTCACGCTGAAGAGGGAACAAATAGTGGCAGACGCAGTAAATTCGATGGAATTGACCCCGGATGTGCTGGTGGAAATTAAACAATTTACCGATTCACAGCCAGAAGTTACGTGTAGTTAGATAGGCCTATTGTGTGAAAATGGTGATAATAAAGAAACAAACCGTTGGGCTGAATCGCAATGATATTGTTCCCATGGATGCTGCTGATTTAGGGCGGTAATAATTGATGATTATTACCCCCCAAAATTGAATTTTCTTATTATCAATTAGCCGTTCACCGTTATTGAGGAGTATTATGGAAAAGGTAGTTCAGGTGCATTTTGGATTAATGCCCATGTCGGAAAAAGAATTTGGGCTTATCACAAATCTTGTTTATAAGCATTTCGGTATTTCATTGGATGAGACAAAACGATCTCTGGTTATTGGACGACTGAACAAAATTGTTAAGGACGGGGGCTTTAACTCGTTTGAAGAGTATTACCATTATATCGTTAATGATAAATCGGGAAGCGCCCTGACAACTCTGGGTAACAGAATTTCCACCAACCATACCTACTTCAACCGAGAACCAGATCATTTTGATTATCTCATGAAAGTTGTATTGCCTGAGATAGACGCTGTACTCACTCGTAAAAATAGTCGCGATTTACGAATGTGGTGCGCAGCTGCATCAACCGGGGAGGAACCCTATATGCTGGCAATGCTGATATTGGAGTATTTTGGCGCAAAATATATAAACTGGAAAGCGGGTTTGCTTGCAACGGATATTTCCCTCAGTGCGTTAACGAATGCCCAATCTGGAGTGTACTCGAATGAGCAACTAACAAAATTAGATAAAAAATTAATCAATAAATACTTTTTGAAGCTTGATGATAACACTTACTGTGTCAGTCCAAAATTGAAACAGGAAGTTGTATATCGGCGCTTTAATTTAATGACAGGTATATTTCCTTTCAAACACGCTTTTGATATCATTTTTTGTCGCAATGTCATGATTTACTTTGACGAAGATACTAAACATCAACTAGCAGAAAAAATGTATAATAATACTAACACCGGTGGTTATTTATTTATAGGTCATTCAGAAACGCTCCGAAGAAACAAAACGCAATACAAATATATCAAGCCTGCCGTCTATAAAAAAGAAAATTAGTAATAGTTAATCTTGGCCGGCTTATTGCTAAGATAAACTGAATAAGTTCACGATAGAATGGTGGTTTGGTATAGCCTGATTCATTCATGCGATTCGTCGGGAGAGCACTTAACTCGCTCATAATAAATTGATTAGAGAAAATTTCACAATGAAAGTGAATTTTCATTCACTGAGATGTAAAATTGAGTTAATCGGCTTATTTGAGCAGAGATTAGGGCTCGCAGCAGAATACTGATGAATTA
>JAJFLO010000384.1 GCA_021772675.1 Verrucomicrobiota bacterium
GCCTGTAGGCGATACATTAGCAGAGCAGGATTTGAACCTGATGGACAACAATAACTAATTTCGTATATAATGATCTATGTCATAAATACTCCCAAAGTTTCAGATTTAACTTGGCACGAAGAGGTCCGACCCTAACTCGCCAATAAATTACGAGAAGGACGACTCATTTTTCATCTCAAGTAGGTATAATTTTACTTAAACGCTTAATTTTTAATAAAATATAGCGGTTTAAGATTAAATATCACACAATAAATAATCATTAAAATCTTATAATAAAGATCTTACCAAATAACGTCCCCAGATAATTAAAAGAGTATTTTAAAAAAAAAAAATTATTTCAGCTAAATTGAACTCCAAGATTGACAATTTGTGAATTTTTATTACATTCAATGAGAAATAAAGTGCAATCTATGTCATTTTTGTTTAAATTCAATGAAATTCATTCCCTAAAACAGTGTCGATGTTTGTTGACATTGACGGACTTTTCATCGTACCAATATCTTTGGATTTAGATTCAATCTCTAATTAAACTTCTTAAATACACCATGAGCGATTTGCCGCACGATTCAGGGACTAGGAAAGTTTTGGATATCGATGAACTTGCCCGATACCTGAAAATCAACAAACGAACCATATACAAGCTTATCAAGGACGACCAAATACCATGCTCTCGAATTGGCGGGGTGTTACGGTTCCCCTCCTGGGTTGTTGACGAATGGCTCGAAGCATTGGCCCGACAACAACCCGAAGAATCGGAAGTAGTTGATAAAACAGAGCGTTTAAAAAAGGAAGATAATCCATGACCTCCTCAAACTCGAAATCAAGTCCCCCTTTCCATTTAGAACAAGTTCGGGAGCTTTTGATAAAGAAAAATCAGTTATTTGAAGAAGTGAATCGTGCCGAAGTTGGCGGTCGGCATGACATTCGTGGGATGGGAGCCGATGACGAATCCATTGTAGTCGTTAGCGTCTCGGGTATCGTTGCGCGTTATGACTTCGATCTCAATCCCATGTGGCCGAATCCAGTTGAACCTTCCGGGAACGGAGTCCGGTTACGTGCAGTCACGATTTCCCACCACCAAGAAAAAAAGCGAATCGCCGTGGCCGGAGATGATGGCGTGATTTATATAATTGATGACAACTGTCTCGTAACAAAGCTACCAACAACGAGAACGTGTATCGCCTCGCTTGACACTGTTGTAATCAAGGATGAATTATTCTACGTCGTCTGCTCCGATGATCTGCCAGGGTTTGTCATGATCGATTGTCAAGGTAAAGAGACTACCATTGCTCCTCAATATACACGGGTACGCTACGCTTGTGTTTATGCCAATAGGTCTATCTATGCCGTAACAATGGAAGGTGACCTGTTGGAAGTTGACCCCGAAACAAGAAGGATAGTTCGGACAATAAATTCCAATCCGGATTTGGGGTCGCTATGTCGAATATGTGTAGCGGATATAGACCGGAATGGCGAATTGGAATTCATTGTAAGAACGGCGAAATACCCCGCCGCCGTGCTATCAATCAATGGCGCGGTAAAGGGACAACTGCCCAAAGAAATCGATACTATTTATCCTTTTTCTCCGATTACTAATGAAACAAATGATGGCCTGGACATAGTTTGCGGCTGCCGGAACGGCCGCCTATATCTTTTCGAGACCGGAAACGAAAGTGCCAATCCTGTGCCGTTGCATTATGAATTGGACTCACGAATTTGGGGGGTCCAAACAATTCAGCAAGATGGCATTGAATATATCATAGCCGGAACGATATCGGGGAAACTACATAAATTACGAAAATTTGAAATACAGGCTATCGACAACAAAATCCAAGATTTCGATGGCGAAGTTACCAGAACATTCGATAGCACGATGGAATATCTCCGGGCACTTCTGGAATCCGATGATAAAAACCTAAAGTCCCACGCGATAGATATTCTTTGGAACTACGATAAGGGCAGCGAGGTTAATTTGCGTAGTCCCTTAGTGAAAGAATTCCTGGTCAATACGGAAACGTTTTGTCAGGCAAGGGTACCCGATTTATTTCAACGATTGTCTACCAAAGCCCCGAAGCAGATTATCGATGTCGTTAATTATCTGGAACCTCCTATAAACCCGGACTTGGGGGGGATTATTTGTGATCAACTGAGATCCTTAGACGACAAGTTCCAATCGACCAATCCGCAGTTGGTACCTTCTCTGCTTGTTGCGCGCAGTCAATATCATCAACGTCTGTTGGATGCCGCCAGCACGTTCAGTCTTCTCGGTCAATTGGAAAAATATTTGGGCGAGGCAAATCCTTCTGCTGATGAAACCAAACTTGCTATCGAAAAGTTGCAACGGCTAAAGATTCAGGGATATGATATTGCCTGGTCGATTACCTTGGATTATGTGTGGTGGATTCGGGAGCAGGGCGGGAATCTGATCGCTAACGTTATGGGTTCTGGTCTGCTACGAATCAACCTGAAAGACGGGACTGAGAATTCCAACTTGCGGATTACTCTTCCACAAGAAGTTTCAACCCGACATAGTGCCGTGTATACCGATGAAGGAGCAGATGTCTTAATTGTCGGCACAAATACTGGCTGGGTTTATTTTTTCAATAATGTTGGCATACTTGAGAAAGAGATTCAGTTAGGAACCGGAAACATCGAATGTCTCGCCAAAACGGAGAATCATCTGATCGTGGGTTGGTTGGGTACTGGCGTGAAGGTTTATCCCATGATCGACGGCGAACCGGAGGAAACTCCCTTGGCTTTCACGAAAAAGCCCACTTGCGGCCATCCCACTTGCATTATCACCAACATCAATCATCAAACCGTTCAATTTATTTGCCTGACGAATCACGGTCATCTGACCGGCTATGCGATTACTGAGGACAAACTCGTCGAACAGGTATGGACTAAGAATGTTGTTAGGGACGTAGGAATGGGTGTTGCGGAAGTCATTCTCGTTAACAATGATCTCTTCCTCATTACGAGCACGGGCAAGATTTACTGTATGCCTTTAAATGATCACACCATATGTAATAAGATCGGTGACTTTGGAACGGAGCCATTTCTTATCTCCCGTTACTCTGATAGCCAAAATTGGTGGTTGGTTTTGGGAACCAGAGACGGAAAAATTCAACGAATTAACGCTGATGGCCACACAGGAACGATTATTCCAAAACTAGACCACAGCGTTAGCAACGGCGTTTTTTTCGAACAGGAAGATATACAATGGATTATAACTATTGAAGGTAGCCAATTAAGGGCGTATAGAACTGTAGGTGCAGAAATTCTAGAGAATCTCGAGGATAAGATCAATAAATTCACCGAAGGCATATTGCATCATGAGTATGACTGTAACATGTATACGCCGTTTGAACCAATTCCATCTGTGCAAGCAGCGCTGAACCGCGATACCGTGAAAAATGACATATTAGAGGTCATTTTGAAAAAAACCGGTAAAGGTAAATTTATTCAGGTCAACTCTCCGATGGGTGCAGGTGTTAGCGCAATACTTGTCGAGGTGACAAAATCGCTGGTGCAACAGAAGGTTGTCGCCGCCCATGTCGATCTCAGGAAGGCGTTATCGGTTAAAAAGGCCTCCGAATTGTTGCCATGGCTATTGAACGAAATCAATTCACTTTTGCCGGGAAATATAAGCGGAAATCGCGGCGATCAACATCAACGGTTAAAATCAACGTACTTCAAGACCTTTGTTGAGACCGCAAACGCGATGCAAAAAAAATCGGGCTGGAATGGGCTGGTCATGATCTTCGATAATTGGGAATATCTAACTGACCCATTGCGGAAGAAATTCGATCAATCTCTGATGTCCGATATCTACGCTGCTGCCGAATCGTCGCCGTTAGTGAGTGTCATTTTTTCGTCCTACCGTCCCCTTGCTAATAGGCGTAATAGGGGAGTTCTAATCAATGTAAAATACCTATCCCATGCTGAGATCTTTGAATTTCTTGATTTTCTCAATCTTGCCGGTGTATTTGTGGATGAGTCATTGAAGCGAAATATGGAACGATACTCCGGGGGGGGGTTCTTGATCTTACAAGTTCTATGCCATGAAGCAGTCAAAATCGCACAACGAAACGGTAATCTGGTAGGAAGTGAGCCCAAAGGCTCACCCCCTCCCAACAGAACGGAGCGTACCTGCCGGTAAACCGCTCTTCGATTAGCGACTGAAATTTAATTCAAGAGTACGATTAATATAATCATCAAGAAATATTATCCCTGCATATCGGAACCAATTCAGATTTAACGTGAAGCGGACTTCTTTACGCTTGACTGATTGCCAATTTCGCATTTTTACCCATGTTTTCCTGGCTATATCCGGGGCATAACCAGCCCGGATCATAATCCGTTGGAATTTCCTGGGCTTTTTCCACTTTTTTAGTTGCATTGATCGAATCCGATTGCGGATAAATTCATCCAGCTCTCTGAACACTTTTCGAAATTCCTGTACTCGATAGTAGCCACCCCAACCTCTCAGATAGTCATTAAGAGATTGGATTATCTGCTTCATCGACAGAGGATTGTTTCGTTTTGTAAGTTCACGTACTTTTGCTTTTAACTTACTGCGTGCATTGGTGCTTACGCGAATTTTTCCCCGTAATATTTGAAAGCCTAAGTACTCTACATCTTTCAGCAAAGCTACTTCACTTTTCTCTTTATTAACGGGAAGTCCAAGCTGGTCTTCTAGAAAATTAGTTATACTCTCCATAACACGCATAGCCGCCCTTTCGGACTTGGTGAGTATGACAAAGTCATCTGCCCAACGACAAAACCTGTGTCTCCGCATTTCCAACTCGTGATCAAGTTCATTGAGCACAATGTTAGACAGCATTGGCGACAGTGGTGAGCCTTGCGGACAGCCTTTGAACGTCTTCTCAAATTTCCCGTCAACGATCACTCCTGCTTTTAACGCTCTTGCAAGGAGCGTTACCAGCTTTTCGTCGCTTATTCTGCGACGAATCAGTTTAAGGATAAGACCGTAAGGAATCTCGTCAAAGAAGCTCTTTAAATCAATGGAAGCACACCATTGGTAGCCATCCACTGCCATATCTCTTACGTGACCAATCGCGGCATGTTGACTCTTACCTCGGCGAAATCCAAAGTTGGATCGGCTGAAGTCTGGATCAAAAATATCCATGAATACAAGATTTATACTCTGACTTACAACTCGATCCATCACTACTGGAATGCCAAGTTTTCTTTTCTTAGTTGACCCTGCTTTCGCTATCAGCACCCGTCGGGCTGGTTTGAAACGATAAATTCCAGCTTTGAGCTTTTCGTGGATTATGTCAAGATAAAACTCTTCATTCTCCTGAAATTGCTTCACTGTCATTTCGTCTATTCCCTCTGCACCAGCGTTCTTTCTGATTTGTTTCCACGCTGAGCGCAGACGTCCAGGATTGTAGACTCGTTCCATTACATTCTTAACTTTCATTTCTCTGTACTCCAAAGCTTTCATCACTATAAATTATCGAACTTAAGTAAGCCTATATTAGCTGATTTCGGATAGCTGCAAACCTCCAGTTGTTACCCGTTCGGCGTTCAAAATGACACTCGCTAACCTTTCATTGTTTTCAGAAATCTTCGTTACATTAAGTATTGTGACGACTTTATTGTGCTGCTTTCATTGCCTTTCGTCTGCCACTTTCCATACCTCAGTGACGACTTAAGATATCCGGACTCATCTTTGTCCGGTCGTCAGAGTTTTACCCTCCACACTGTTACCAGGCTTCATTGGCTCTGAGTCATAAGTGTTATCCGCAGATCTGCCACCCTCTCTCCAGTATCGTCTCGGGGAGTTCCCTCCACGGTATCTGTTTTATAGTTCCATCTAAGAAACATCTGGAACCAGAGCAGTAGGGCTTCCCTGGGTAAGACGCACTCCCTCACCATATTCCGTCCAGCTTCACTTCGCTTCGGTTCACCGAATATTAGGACTCGCTCACTCACGCCCGCTCGCCCTCCTCCGCGCTGCCATATAGTTCTGCTGTACAGCAGAATTCGCTACGTACACGGCTTCTGTCTCATGCTTCCTTCAGACCGCCCATTACTGGAAACGTGCCCTTGCCTTATTGACGTTGTCCTTCCGTCCGGTAACGGCGAACATTATTTATTTTACTTCTGGGCAAGCCCAAAACCGGGAAATTCACCATGCCAGGCGCACATAATGAAACTCCTCGGAGCAAGCCCACGAGGTATCTAAAAAAGAATAAATGAATTCTAATCGGAACGCCGCAAGCGGCGGGGAATTAAACCATCCAACACATTAAAATAAGGAATTACGCTCAAATGCCAGGAAGAAAGCGAGGATGGATAGATAACGCCTGCTACCATATTACCCACAGGTGCCATGAAAGGAGGTTTCTATTTCGTTTCGCCAAGTACCGCAACTTTTCGTTAGACAACTATTTCAGACTCGCAAACACTATAAAATCGATATCCTTGACTACATGGTTACAAGTAATCATGTTCATTTGCTGGCACACTTCCAATTGCTCCTTGCCACGCTCTCGTTATATTCTATACAATGTCATTTCTTCTAATGAAAATCTTGGTGCCATATTTCATCGAAAAATGTTATTTTACAAAATACTGGATTTAATTCATCCTAGCTGGAATGGTCGTGGTCAATCCACCATCAACAACAATAGACTGGCCTAAAATATACGATGCATCGATAGAAGCAAGGAAGGACACAACCTTGGCAACTTCGCACGGTGTACCAAATCGTTTTAGGGCAATTCGTTCTTTGCTGGATCGTTTAATTTGGCGAGGCAATAACGTCGTCATATCTGTATCAATGAAGCCAGGAACAACTGCGTTTACTCGAATACCTTTTCCTGCAAATTCGGCGGCGGCGGAACGCGTAAATGCAAGTATTGCACCTTTTGAGGCGCAATAATTAGATTGGCCGCCTGTACCAACCATCCCGGATATTGAACTTACGTTAATTATAACACCGGCTTTTTTAAGAAGCATTACTCTTGAGACCGCTTTGGTCCAAATAAACGTCCCTGTAACATTTGTATTCAGCACCCTGTCCCAATCATCATCAGGCATCATCATCATGAACTGATCAGACGTCACACCGGCATTATTTACGAGAATGTCAATTTTTCCTTCTTTTTTCTGGATATCATCAACTGTTTGTCTAATTTTTTCCCGATCTTCCTGAGTACATTTCAAAGCGATACTACCTGTTTCACGAGCAACAATCTGAGCGGCTTCATCGTTTTTATTATAGGTAAAATAGACTTTACTGCCTTTTTCGGAAAGATCCTCAACAATGGCTCTGCCGATGCCCCGAGAGCCTCCTGTTACAATTGCGATATGATTCTCAAAAGACATTTTTCCCATTAATAGTCACTCAAATTAATCGATAGGCTTTTTGGCATTATTGGAGGCATAGATAGTGTTTGGACAGGTATTTTGGCTTGGTCATCCAGGTAATATTCCAACCCTGAATACGCGATATCTATGGGGAAAAGCGCCAATCCGAGTTCTTGATCCAAAACATAGGAATGACCCAGTGCCTTGATCGTCGCAATTTCTTGATTGCTGTCATAAATTGAACTATCGAGATCAACAGCAACATCGGCATTGGCGTAACTGATACCAATCAATTTCTGTTTCAATCCACTTTTCCGATCCCCATGGATTGCATCACTACCCTTAAACGATGATTTATTAAAATCAATCATCCATTGCAACCCCAATTCTAATGGATTTTTAGTGGATTCACCTTCAGTGAAAATATTGAAAAAATTACCTTCCAATCGTAAAAGATTATGAATGTCCAAACCGCACAGATTACCATTCTCTGTTTTTACTTTTTCTAACAGTGTCTCAAAAAGTGCTTGACAATGACTGTTTGGGACAATCAGCTGATACCCAAATTCAGATGTTTTACCCGCTCTAATTATCGATATCTCAATATCTTCAAATGGATATCGTTCAATAGTTAGATAGGGAAGGCTTAACACATCAAGACCAAATTGCTCTCTTACCACTTTCCAGGCATTAAATCCATCGAGGTTAAGAACAGAATGGGTATAGGTTATGTTATTCATTCCGGCCTCATTTCCGCCGTATTCTGAAAAAATGGCATCAATTTCTGCATCCTCAACGATGCTTTCACATAGCACCACAATTTCATCATCATTATTTGCAATATAACAATCCGCGATAACCTCCCCATTATCATTGGGCAAAAATGTATGGAGGATTCTGCCAAACCTGAGCTTTGCAACATTACCCGGGAAAATCTTATCTAACAATTCAACTCCTTCTTCTTCCGGGAAAATATATTTCTGCATAAAGGAGAAATCCGTTAGTCCAACATTATCCCGAATATAATAATATTCTGTTTCTTCGCTTTCGAATCGCATAGGAATTTCTATACCATTGCGACGTTCAAACGTCCCTCCCAAATCAGACAATGTTGTTTTTAGGTGATAGTCTCTCATCTTATTCGTCTTCTTTATTTTTAACTTCAATAATATAATCGACCAGAGTGTTTACGGATCGTAGTGCCGATACATTGCCATCAGCAATTTTCACCCCAAAACAACTTTCAACGGTCAAAACGATCTCCAGAGCATCAAGAGAATCCAAGCCGAGGCCTGCACCCAATAGAGACATATCTTCATGGATGTCAACGGGTTCATAAGCCAGATCAAGTCGACTTATCAGTTCTTTTTTAAGATCACGAATTATTTCAGATCGACGCTTGATTATTTCCTCATTACTCAAATTCATAATTAACATTTTCCGTTTTAGGGTATCCGTTGCAAAGCCATAGCATAATTGTAACCCAGATCTGAGCTTGCCAACACTAAAATTTTTCGTATCGTCTTATCTCTTTTCATAGTATCAATCGAATCAATTCCTGTCCGTTGCTGCCAAAGTGACTCATCTTTATTTAATGAAGCCAAACAGCAAATCAGAGTTAACATTATTGATGATGATTCGAGATAACCAGTATTAAACGTTGTGGTCACAATCGGGATGTCTGAATTCCAATATTTCTGGTAAAGATCGAGAACTTTCTGATCCTGAATATTTCCCTGTGGTGCCCAGATAATGAGATCAATATCATCAGATATTAATTTTGATCGTGTCAAAGCAGTGGTACATGCATAATCAAGACCTCCTGAGTCAAGACATTGATTGAAAAATTCATTACCATCGGTACTAGATCCGTAACCCAGAACTTCTGCAAGAATCGGAATATCTCTGTTCGTTGCACTTGCCAAACTTTCAACGGTTACGAATGCAGCACCTTCACCTAATACCTTTTCCTTTTTATTATCTAATCTTAGTTTAAAGTTTTCTTCCTGATCTCCCAGGCAAAACCAGTTTAAACTATTATAATTTTTGTAAATTAATTCATATACTTCGTCTGCACCACCTGCAATCATAAATTCACTATCTTCAAGTACGATCGTATCGTAGGCGTAGGCTAGCCCCTGTATAGAAGAATGATGGCCATTTGACAAGGTGGTATTCGTTCCTTTCAGGCAAAGAGATCGAGAAATCCCGCCAATTACCGAATTTGGAGTAATATTAGAAAAACTGGCAATATTTGCAATATGATTATCGGTAGAAAATGTACTTTCCATATGCTCGGTTTCTTCGGATCCATTGCATAATCCCAAAGCAATGCCAAAATGATGGCAATTTTTTCGATTTGGCTTTAATTCTGCTGATTTCAGTGACATCCATGACGCAGCAGTAGCCATCTGACTGACTTTATTCATGGTGGAAAAATCAAGCCGGGGATTAATACCCCTGTTGGTGAATTCTCTTACAAATCCGATTTTTTTAGATTCGAAACTACAGTTAAATTTCCCGTTTACATCAAACAACCCAACTTGATTATTTCGCAGTGAATCCAATATTTCATCCACATTATGCCCAATTGATGACATGGCGCCGTAGCCTGTTAAAACAACTCTAGTTTCCTTCGTGGTAATTGGCTTTAGAAATTCATTTTCCTTAGCAATAATTACGGCGGCATTATTGCCGCCAAATGCATAATTTAATGACGCGAAGGCATTGTATTTTTTTTCTCGTCGTTTATTGGGGACATAATCTAAAGAACAGCCGGGTCGTGGTTCCTTAAAGTGTAGCGTGGGAGGAATAAAATCGTCATTCATTGCTAAAAGATTACACGTGGCTTCCAATATGCCAGTACTGCCCATGCAGTGACCGAAGTAGGATTTTGTAGACACACATGGCATTTCGGTTCCATTTAATAGTTTAGCGATACCCCGTGACTCAGCTTTATCATTCAATTCAGTTCCGGTTCCATGGAGATTTATACAGCCAAGATCTTCAATTTTTAATTCGCCGCGGCTGAGTGTCGTTTGCAGAGTGAGATAGGCTCCATCACCCTTAGGGTCTGGAGCTGTCTGATGATAGCCATCTGAACTGGTTGCATGAGAAACTATACGACCATAAATGTGAGCATTTCTGGTCTTGGCTTTATTCATCTCTTCTAACACCCAAAAACAACTTGCCTCCCCAACATTTAATCCAGTAGGAATGGAAAATGGAGCGGCTATTTCTGGTGATGTGACTTTTAAGCCTTCAAATCCAGCCAAATTTGCCAATGAAAGGCTATCGGTCCCACCAACTAGTACCGTTTTATAATATCCCAGATTAATTAAATTCTGAGCGATTCCCAAAGCACCTGTTGTTGATGAGCAGGCTGTCGTTATCGTCCATACGTCACCTCCAATTCCGAGGTAATATCCAAGTGCCTTACCAAACCCATAAAATTGTGATTGAAGATGAATATTTTCATTAAACTCAAAATCTGGGTTGTCATTTTCAACACGGTATTGTGCTTCTGCCGACACTAACCCTCCGTTGCATGTCCCCAAAACAATGCCAATATCTCGATTAATCGTTTCATTCCCGATCTCCAATTTGGAATCTTGCAATGCCATTCTCGAAGAATATATTGAATAAATAAGATACGGATCTGTTAGCTGAGCTAGCTCCTTATCTGACAAATAATCCTTCGGGGAAAAGTCCTTGATCTCTCCTGCATAATTTGATCGAAAATGTCTTACATCAAGCTTGGTGGATGGTCCGATGCCACACGTTCCATTCCTCAAGGATCGTTTTACCGTATCCAGGTCGTTACCGATTGGACTTAATAACCCTATACCCGTAATTACTGCTTGATTCTTATAAAGATTATTTTGCATATCAATCGTAACTGACCGAGAATTTGCGATGAGTAGAAGTCATCAAAGTTGAGTAATTGTTATACGTTGTTTAGGTGAGTAAATGTGAAATATAGATGTGTTTTCATTAAGATCAAAAAAAGAACTTCAATAAGATTCTCCAGTGAGCCCGCATTTCTCACCAGAAACCTATTGCAACACTGAATCAGGCAGCATTTTTGAGCATAGCTTGCTTGACTGTCCTCAACGGACTGTTGGTACGATTGCGAAATTCAACCATCCCAACTCTCAAAATTACAATCTGATAAAACGTTTCATAGCGATTTCTTGTGAGAAATGCGGGTTAGCCCTGCCCTTTACCCATAAATAGCGCTGAACATGTGCGGTTATGCCGTTTATAGTGGCGGTATGAAAATTCGAAATCAAATAAAACGTACGCTTTTAGAAACTGAAGTAATAGAGAATATCCATAAACAACTTAATGTCAATAAAAATATTAACAGAACAGAACTTGCGGATTGGCTCTGTGACCACTATGGCTTTCTGGACAGTCGTGGAACCAAGCAGCGAAGTGGTTGCCTGAAAGCTCTAAGGGAACTTGAAAAAGTCGGTCATTTTACGCTTCCTGCGCCACAGACCCAACCCGGAAATTGGCATCCGAGGCGTCTTTTAGAGCCAGTTCCCGTACCAGTAGGTGTTCCAGAAAATGCAGGCGAAATATCTGAACCTTGTTTGGAGATGGTCGAGACGGTTGATCAGATTCGAATTTGGAACGAGATGATGATTCGTGAACACCCTAGAGGAGCAGGTCCGTTGGTCGGTTGTCAATTGCGCTATTTGGTTGGTTCAGAGTATGGCTGGCTTGGAGGTTTTGGATTTAGTTCAGCCGCATTGCAACTCAAGGATCGTGATCGTTGGATTGGCTGGGACATAGAAACACGACGCAACCATCTGCTTCAATAATCGGCTTGTTAATTTCCTGGGGCGTTCGTAAGTCGCGGTCTTCGCACCAATCGAAAAAGTACGACAGATAAACCCGCCGGTTTTTGATGGTACTGCCCGAGTAATTGGTAAAGCGCATCCACTCGTAGAATGTTTCTGCCATCCCTCGCAGATTGTCGGCTTCCGCTGTTTTACGACTCATAAGACAGCCTCCGTCTTTGCTGCGCTTCGCCGCGACACGTCCGCTTCTTGACGGCTACGATGTTCAGATTTTATAGAGTGTCAGAACTCTGGACATGGAAAAATGTTTTTCTACTTGAAAAGCTTTTTTTTTGCGGTAAAGTCCATCATTAAATATTTTCTATTTTCATGTGCGCGCACGCGGCGCCGAAACAATCAAACACTATCAGGATATCATGACAAAAGAAACCACTGAAACTCTTTTCGAAGACCAACTCAAGCCACCCGGATATATTTCCGGAATCTGCCGATTTTATGACGACGCTGGAACGCGATTTATCCTCATCAAAGATGTCGTGGCATATACCTTTGACATCGCTGATAAGACCGCTGTTCGGCAGGTTGCCGTTAGCCTTTATCGCTCGAAAATAGCCACACAAATAGAGATTGCCCAAGCATGGAATGTCACCAACAAAACCGTCTATAACTGGGTGGCAAGTTATCGCAAAGGCGGCATGGCCGCACTCAGTGAAAAAACCAGACCCGGTGCCCCCCGCAAAGTCACAGAGGAAGTTAAAAAGCAAATCCGACGTTATCGTCGACAAGGCATGACTTTGCCCGAAATCTGTCAAATCGCCAACCTGAGCTATGGCGCAGTATGCACCGTGTTGTATACAAAAAGCAAAGGCGATATCGACCTATTTGAGGAAATTAAAAACAACAACGGGAGTGGTCAGCTAAGCCATCAAACATCCGATGATGATAAACCCGCAGAAGTTTTTCAGGCAGACAATGAGCTGCCTCCCGGCAACCTCACAGACAATCAAATCGACCCATTGGACCGTTGGCAAGATCGGATGTTTGCACGCATCGGCATGCTTCAGGATGCAAAACCGATATTTGCAAATTGTCCGAAAGTTGAATTCGCTGGTAGTTTGATGGCCGTCGCGCTGTTGGATAAGGACCCGTATTTGGAAGTGGTAACCGGGCTGTTTGGACAATTCAAAGCCTCATTCTATGGTGTGCGAACACTCTTCATGACCATGCTGCTGATGGCACTTCTGCGCATAAAAACGAACGAACAGATAAATCGCTATAATCCGCAAAAACTCGGACGAATTCTCGGGCTTGACCGAGCCCCATGTGTCAGAACTCAACGACGTAAATTGCGTAAGCTGACCGGATATAATAAGGCGGTCGAGTTCATGGAAAAAACCGCCGAAAAAAGAATGAGCGATGCCACACCGGAGTCGACGGCCATTCTCTACGTTGATGGGCATCTTTACTGTTATTCGGGAAAATTCAAGATTGGCAAGACTTTCTCAGCCACTCGAAATCGGGTCGTCAAAGGGGCGACTGATTACTGGGTGAACCTTGCTGGCGGCGCACCCGTGCTATGTGTTACTACTGAGTTTAATTATGGGATGACTACACCCCTTCCAAAGCTGTTAGAGCACCTTCAGAAACTCTGTAAAGGAAAACGCATTACACTGGTTTTTGATCGTGGTGGAGCCAGCCATGAGCTCTATGAAAAACTGTCAAAATATGCCGATATTATCACTTATCGGAAAAATCCGCGG
>JAJFLO010000385.1 GCA_021772675.1 Verrucomicrobiota bacterium
CTGAATTAGTCGCAAAAGCTTTGGTCAAACCCGAAAGTCTGAGTGTTGAAGAATTAGACCAACTCCATGCAATTCGACCTGCCCAAGATATTTATTATCAATCATCACTTACAGCAGGTCGAGAAGGAATTATTAACGAGATATCTGAACGCGCAACAAAACGGATATTGGATTCTCAGACACCTCTTAATCAAGCCTATGTTATTGATGGTGCCCCAAGCTTGTCTCGAATCTGTAAAAAGCAATTTCCTGATGCTGAAATTATACTGGATATCATCCATGTATCAGATCGCTTCTGGCAAGCTGGCCATATTATTTTCGGAGAGTGAACACCGAAAGCAAAAGAGATGGTTTATGACTTGATGCAGCCTACACTCAATGGACAAATTGGATACGTTATCGGCGGATTGCGCCAACGAATTAAGCGCGGGCATTTATCAAGGAAAAAAGTAGAGAAGTTAGAAAAAATTATAACGTACCTGGATAATCATCGACAGAATATGCGATATGATCGTTATCTAAGCTTAGGCATGCCAATCGCTACAGGCGCCGTAGAATCTGCATGCGGCCATTTGGTAAAAGATCGGATGGAAAAAACTGGAGCAAGGTGGAGTCTACAAGAAGGAGACGCTATGTTGCGATTACGTTCAATCTATGCTTCTGGAAACTGGGATGACTATCTAAAATTTCATCAGCAACAGGAACATCAAAAATTATATCAGTTACCAAAATCATCATAAACTCAACAAATGAACATGCACTCATTTGATTTAGTGCATTCGAAATACCATATTAATCTCATTGTTAAAACTCATAACCACACTAACGAGGCTCTGAAGCACTTAATTCGAAAACCTGATGCTTTTCAGTATAGCAGTAAATAATACAAAAGTTCTGATTTTCTTAAGCACTGCCTTAAATGTAGATAAATATCTTATGTAATTTTTAATAAAACTATGTCGCCTAATGACTTAGTTCAATTGTTGGTTTGAGTGCGTTAAGTGCTCTTGTCAGGAAAGCGTATGAATCAAAATAAATCTCAAATGATCACAAAACCAGATGGCATCCGAGAGCTGGGACCGGTTGAGATAGGCCCGGTCAAATCACTGGTTGACCGCCTCTCTGAAAAAGTATGGGCCCTGGAAGATGAACGTAAAGAAAACAACTTCTTTTGCTTCCATCATACCCGGCACATCATCTTCCGGTTTATTGAAGGAAATCGGGATCATCACACCTTTTATTCAACACCGATCTGGTCGGTCTGGCAGAAAGTCTTATTGCCGATTATGGAACAGGTTGTCGCACCGTATGACTATTCTCAACCAACCTATCCTAAAGTGATGTTGGCCCGGCTTGGTGCCGGTCACATTATCGATCGCCATGTTGACGGGAGGGGGTCCAACTTATATACGCATAAAATTCACATTCCGCTGCAAACCAATCGGCAGGCTGCATTTATGATTAATGATGTCAGTTATCACCTTGAGGAAGGCTATGCTTATGAAGTCAACAATATTGTCCCGCATGCGGTTGAAAATTTAGGGGAAACGGATCGCATACACTTTATTTTCGAACTTTTTGACAACGATGGGTATTCTTTCGAAAAGACAGAATATGAGGATAGAATAACCCCAACCTGAGAGAATTAGAATTCCTCTGTTTGAAACGGTCATTCAAACCCTCAGACACTGAGGGTCGTCTACATCAACCGACTCCCGGTTGAGAAGATATGATATAACTTCACTGCTGAAAAATGTCAAAAAATCTCTACTCTTATTCTGCTTTCGGATTGGCCATTTCCTCGGAAATTGAATGTCCGGGGCTTTTGCCTATAGATAAACCTGCGGATGTGTCAATTCGTTACGGAACCGTACCGTTAACATTAACAAATGCCGACTGTGGTCTGCGCTACCAGGTTACTCCGGAACAGGTACAGTTCACCGTTGACAAGGTCGCGAAGTATCTTGTCTGCCGTGGCGCAGAGATTATAATCGATCCTGAACCGGGAACGGATGATGACTCGATCCGGCTATTTCTTCTCGGTAACGCCCTTGGTATACTTCTACTTCAGCGAAAGATATTGGTTCTGCATGGAAATGCCATTGATGTCAACGGTAAGGCAGTAATATTTCTCGGAGAAAGCGGTTCTGGAAAATCTACCCTGGCAGCCGCATTTTATAAAAAGTCTTATCCACAAATCAGCGACGACATATGTGCTGTCACTTTTTCCGAAGCCGGAATTCCATACCTGCAACCGGGATATCCATGGATTCAACTATGGAACGATGCAGCAGAATCTATTCAGTTAGACCATGAACACCTGCATCCGGTCCGCCCCGCACTTGAAAAATATTTCCTTCCTCTTGAAAGCGCGCACTGCTCCAATATGAGACCTATAGCTGCGATGTATAAATTGAGCAGTGTCAATCAAAACAATTTGACATTACGTACATTGGCTGGAACTGAGAAGTTCACGACCCTCGTGAATAACACGTTTCGACCGCAATTTCTGGCTGGATTATCCATAAAAACTGATCATTTCAAGAAGTGCAGCGCTCTTGGTGAAAAAATACCCGTAGCGTCCGTGATTCGGCCGGCAGTCGGCTTTTGTGTTGACGAGCTTGTCCAGTTAATTGAACAGGATATGACTTCAGTCGGGCTGAAACTTCAGAATTTAACCTGATTTTTTTCAATTCTTAACCCAGTTTGTCTGCAAACGTCGATTTATGCAGCGTCTGCATAAATGCAAAATTATTATCACAATTATTTTTAGTGCATTGCATCTTGGCAAATTTTTAAATACCGCTATATTGAAACTGTTTCTACGAAAGAATTTTAATATTATAATAATAATTCAATAAAACACGGAGGAAATTGACATGGGTATTGTAAAAGAAAGTCTTCAGACGAACTTAGATGAAATTCTCAAGAACCTTCCCGAAGAGTTTCATGAAGACTGTAAAAAGCAAATAGATACCGTAGAAGAACCATCACCCCTGAGCGAGGCCGAAGAATTCGAAGCTATTAAGGCGGAATTAATAAATAATCCAGATGTAATATACGAAACCGAGGCCATCGCAGATTTCGAAGCAAATCCCACAGCTCATAAAGCAGAAGCACAGCCGTCTGAGGAATAGCAAAAAGCTGAGGTGCTACAGCATCTTCCCCAGGAATTCCAGAAGGATTTCGAAAAAGATTTCGAAGCTCATGGAATGGGAGGATCGGAAGGATAATTGCCGCCGGGTGTCTGGTTTCGGGTTTCAGGAAAAAAACTGACGCCTAAACACTGAAACCCGAAAGTGTTTAAGTTTCAAGGGTACCACTCTTGAGGTTGTCTTATTGCAGACCCCGATTAATAAGCCAGTAGCTTACAGGTATAAAACGAAATTTTATTCGGGCAAAAGGGCCGTTTGTAGTTAAGCGAGTTATCGCTGTCTCAAAAGTTTAACATGCATGACAACACTTATTACATCTGCCACGGCGGATTATCTGCAATCGACTTATCCGGTAATTAATGTTGCCCCAAAAATAGCCGAATTCCAAAGGAACGACCTTTTAACCCACTGTGCGGTGTCGATTAATTAAAGATGAGACTTGGTGTCAGGTTTCGGGTGTCAGGAAAACAACTCTGGACAACCTAATCTGACAGCTGAACGCTGAAACCTAAAATTTCATGGCTTCACATTCGGAAATTCTGAGAAATCTGTAAAACTATCAACTTCTTATAATCAATATGTTGAGAATGGCATGCTGAATTTTCGCGGGGTGCCTGATTTGTGAAGCAAATCTTTGGAGTGCTGTGACCTGTCACAGCTTTTCATTGTCACGGAGTGACGGATGTGTTAACCTGCACTCACTGGTCAGCAAATAGCGATAATGTAAATTGCATGCTGAACTCAACGCCTGTTCGCTCCGCGAATTTCTAAAGCTCAGTCAGGCCTGAGCACTCCAAAGACGCTCATAAACGAGCGTCATAACCTGCTAAAAAACAACACGTTATGGTTATTTATATACCTTTATGCAATTTGAATCTGATTTTACAGATATCCGAGAAGAACATTTTTTCTCGGCCTTGAGTCGCCAGGTTACTTAATACTTACGTAGTGGTGCCAGGTCAACTATTGCCATTAATCGTTTTGCAAATAAGATGGTTATGAGATAGAACTCAGGCACAGAGATATGGATTAAGCCAGCCCTGTTTCTGAACATTTTTCCGGGCTATGGCCTTCTGTTCGAAAAAGAGTTCCGGGATCTCAAGTGTCTGGATGGTTTTGTTATACAGAGAGCCGTCATCGGCTTTAACAACCTGCCGCAGGTAATCTTTGTTTTCGGCGTCCCTTGTGTCCGAATTGAACCGGACCGTGCCTCTCGGTCCGGAAAATTCCACTTCATTTAGCGCTTTGCACAAACGTTGTCCGGATGGTTTTTCGTTTTCGATGCTGCCGACAGCCCGAGCGATAAGGTGACCGGTTTCATAGGCCAGGAGTGCAAACTCATTAGGTGCGTATGCCTCTGCCTCGGAAAACTTCGTTTTAAATTCCACATTCTCCGGTGACATATTATCCTTTGCCCAGCTATGGGGTGTTTTGATATCCAGAGCGCTTTCTCCTGTATCCGGTAATATGACTTCATCAACCATATAGGCACAGCCCAGTAAAGGAATCTTGTCCCTGAATCCCAACGCGTGATAGGTATTTAAGAAACTGACGGATTCCTTTCCGGAATACAAACCCATGACATAATCCGGCTTATTTTCGGCAATCATTTTTATATGTTCCGCGGGATCTTCCGTCCTGGAATTTTGGTGGGTTACTGCAACCTGTAATATCTTGCCTTTCCCTGCCTCAAATCCAAGCGAAAAGGCGAAGGACATGCCGTAGCCGGCATCATGAAAAGCGGCCATTATGCAGGCGTTTTTTCCTATTTGCTCTGCCGCCCAGTAACCCAATGTCCACATAGACTGCCAGAGGTTCAGTGAATTGCTGAATATGTAGGGATTTTCATCATCGGCGAGCATCACATCTTCACCCAGATTATTGATAATTAATGGAACCTGGTGACCGCTAAGGATGTCCCCGATCTTGCTGGCCAAACCCGGATTCATTGGTGAGATTATAATGTCAACTTGTTCCTTAACAACCAGCTGGTTAAGTTTGTCAGTCACGACACTTTTATCCGCTATGTAACCTGCAGACTCAGTCACCAATTCATAGTCAACGTTGTCAGCCAGTCCGAGCTCCAGGCCGCGGATAATCCCTTTGCCAATACCGGGAATAAAATTAGAGTTCGGTACCAGTAATCCAATTTTTATAGACATAATTTTTTTCAGGGTTCAGGGTTCAGGGTTCCGTGGTTAAAAAAGTAAATACGACAAGTCTTTTGCAAAGTGACTATAGAGTCCGCTTCGAGGCCTCAGTTAATATAATAAGAAACATGGTTTTAGGTGTCTGGTTTCGGGTTTCAGGAAAAAACTGACTCCTTAACACTGAAACCTAAAAATTCTTAATCTTCATAGGAGCGACTATTGGGCCCACTAACGCGGCTCCATTTAATATAGGACGAAACTTTATTCAGGCAATAGGCCCGTTTGTAGTTAAGCACGTCAGTGCTGTCTGGGTGTACGACTAACACCACTGACGTGGTTAACTACGAACAGCCTGTCCTGCAATCAGTACCGTTCTTAAAATGTATAAGTTTCAAAGGAGTGATCAGCCCGTTTTACGGCTTCGGTTAATATATAACGAAACTTGGTTTCAGGTTTCAGAAGACTCGAGATCACTAACACAGGTTCTTGACACCTGAACACTGAAACCCGACACCCGAAAAACCTTAAGTTTCAAAGAAGGTAATATAAAAAAGCACAGCCGGCATGCGACTGTGCTTTTTATTAAGAAAAATACCAACGCATTAACGCCTCAGTTTCTGGACGGAAAGGTTCCGACCAAAGCAATATTAACATAAATTCCAAGGTAAGGGTTTCTCAGACTGAATGGTTGCGAACCGCCTGTTGATTGATTGACGACAGCTACATTTACATTGACACTATCCACCGTTACATTTATGGACTCAGCGGCCATCGTCTTATCGTTCGCCGCAACAGAAGCAGCATAAGTATTCTCAGCTGTAAGCGCTAACATCCTGTTCTGGGGATTCTTGGAATCGGCTGCAGCTGTTTCCCCATGCAGCGTTGCCGTTGCCGTCGCCGATGCCGTCGGTGTTGTGGTTGCAAAATGTGTGTGCGCCGGTAATTGTGTTTCTGTTAGTATTACAAATTCGTCTCCCGCTCTCTGCCCCCAGGGAATAAACGACAGTCCTGGTCCTCTACCGACATGCACAATGGATCTGCCACGAAGATCGGGTAAAGCGAATGTGGTTCTGCCATCTCCGCCATAGGTTGTACCCAGCAAAGCAAAGAGGGCGGTGTTTTGAGCAATTGGTAAGAGTTGACCATCACAAAATGCCCAGCCTCGAGGTGGAAAGTTAAAGCCGAATGGCTGAATTTGTCCAAGAAATGGTTCCATTGTTTTGTCTCCTTTATGTATATGATTGCGCCGTCGCCAGCGGTCAGGATGTAATTATGAATTGATGCATTAACGAACTATAGATGGGAACATTATTAAATTATTCCCCCGAACCTATTCTGCCATAAACGATCTCCTTTCACATAAGATTGTGTAGATGAAAAAAGCGCCACAAGTCAGTCCAGCTTTGTCAATAATTACTGGAGGAATATCTTTTACCCAAATTACCGTGACAAATGTCTACTGTTAACTTCGGTAGTTCGACAATAATCCCAAGCATTATTTAATGGTAATGTAGAATATATTATTTAAATTCCAATGAAAAATTCAAATATTAAAAAAAATTAAATTTATTGCATTCGTTCACAGCGCTATATTTTCCCGCGAAACACGCGAAAGTGCATGAAAAAAAACATAATTTTCATGGATCAACACAGATGAAAAACATCCATAGTCGCAATTCTCTCTCAGACTCTTTTCCTAAAACCTTTAACCATAGAGTGTGTATTCAAAATGTGAGTGACAAATAGTAAATCGGCCATTCCTGGCTGAATAACATGTGCGCAGCCAGGAATGACCGCGTAACTTTTAACTCAACCTGCGTATTCACCAGAGTTACTCACATTTTGAATACACACTCCATTACAAAAATCCAACATATCTTGTTTAAATGTGATGAAAAGCTGGTATTTTGTGATTTCTTGACATAAACAAGATTTGTGTCTTGTTAAAATCCTATGACAGCACATCAATAGTGATTAGTTTTTGCGGACAAAGCAGGATTGCCGTAGTTTGGAGTTCCGTCTTGAGGCGGGCTTTTCTTCGGTTAAATAGACGCCTGTAGACGGAACTCCAAACGCGGACGCCGAATACTCA